>DATBYI010000412.1:0-17195 GCA_036513815.1 Solirubrobacteraceae bacterium | reverse complement strand
GGCTCGAGGAAGTCCGATATCTGCTCCTGCGCCGCCGGCGTGTTCCGCGGATCCTGGTGCGGGTCGATGTTGTTGGCGGCGGGGGTCGGCGGCACGTTGCCGACCGGTGGCGCCTGCACGCGACCGGGGCCGCTGTCCCAGATCTCGACCGCCGAGCCGTGATACGGGAAGTGGCTGATCGCGGGGATGCCCCAAAACAACCCACCGTCGTGGGATCGGTCGGCGTCGAGCGCCGGCTGATAGGCGCGCACCCCGATCGAGCGCGCCTCGGCCGCGCCACCGTAGATGCTGACCTGGAAGTCGCCGTAGGAGAGCTGCATCAGCACCTGGTGGGTCGGCGTGTCGGGCAGCGGGTGTGAGGTCATGAACGGCGCATAGCCGTCGGGGTCGGCCCGGTCCCACAGCTGGTCGAACAGGTCGAGGATCACCGGGTACATCGACTGGTCCGGGTAGTAGAGGCCGAGGAACTCGCTGAACGTGCTGAAGTCGGTGCTCCGCGCGAGCAGATAGTTCCCGTAGTCCATGCCGGTGACGCCGAGCACGGCGCGGCGCACGTCCGGGGAGACGGCCGCGGTCACGCCGCCCATGATCCCGCCCTGCGAGTTGCCGTCGTAGTACAGGTGCGAGGTGTCGATCACCGGGCGCCCGCCGGACTGGAAGTTCGAATTGGTCGCGAATCCATGCGGGCTGATCATCAGCCGACCCAGGTAGAGCGTGTTGAGGACGGCCTGCTGGAGGCGGTCGACGATCACCGGGAAGAGGTTCAGGTTCGCGACGACGTTCCCCGCGAACGCCTCGTCGGCGTCGGTCAGCCCCCACTCGTCGGTCCCGCAGAAGACCATGTTGTGATCGATGGCCAGCGCCTCGACCCACGGGTCCTCGACCTCGACGTAGGAGCCGAACAGGCCGTGCCCGTAGAGCGAGATGCGCGCCGGCTGGGTGTTGCCGGCCGACGTCGGGATGACGCACTCGAACGGCGCCACCGCCACGTTCCCCGGCCGCTGGGTCGGCAGCGCGTCGGGCTTGCTCGAGCTGTAGTGAAAGCCAGTGGTGGCCGTCGTCCCGCACGTGACCAGGTAGCAGGGCACCTGGACGGTCCCGATCACCGCGCGCAGCTGCGGTTTGATCGTCTTGGTCTGGGTGATCGTGTAGGCCGGCGCGTGTCCCGTGACCTTGCCGTCGGCGAGCTTGCGGTCGCCCAGCCGCGCGAACGCGGCGTTCCGGATCGACAGCAGTCGGCCCGTCACGTTCGCGCGTGAGGCCACCGTGAAGTCCCACGCCTCGTACAGCCCGTGCCGCGTCACGCCGGCGTGCTTCAACACGGCGAAGATGTGGGCGTAACGCGCGCTTTGGGAGCGCTCGCTGGCCGGCAGCGATCGACCGTCGCGCAGCCGCTCGAACCACCTCGGCGCGCCGATCACATGACCGCTCGCGTCGCGCAGGTTGCGCAGAGCCACGATGTAGGTGTGCCCGTAGGTGAGCGTCGCCGCCGGGTGGATGAGCAGGTCGGTGGCGTCGGGGCTCGTCGCGTTTGCGTCGAGCTCAGAGAAGATCGCGATGCGCCGGCCGGTTTGCTCGTCGATCATCATGATCGGCTGGTCGCGCCGCAGCGACTGCCCGATGTCGAGCACGCCCGCGGCGCCGGTCCGCGCGAAGGCGGCCGCGTTGTCGAGGCCGGGCACGTGCAGGATCGCCGCGGACCCCGGGCTGAACCCGTCCGCGCGGTCGTACGGCGCGACGCTGACACGCTGGCCGCCCGAACTGATCGGCATCGCGCCCGCGGGCAGGTGAACGCGCAACCCGGTGGCGCTCGTTCGATCGGTCCGCGTGAACAGGTTGTTCGGGAACGGCAGCAGACACGCCCGTCCGCTGAACGGCTGGCAATCGGCCGCGACCGGATCGCCCGCGCCACCGCGCGCCGCCACCGCGCCGGCGGACCGGCTCGACCCCGCGATCACCAGCACGAGCAGGGGCAACCACAGGGCGAAACGACGCACGATCCTCATCGCAACCTCTCTCTCCGACGCAAAACCGGCGGCCACCCTACACGCTCAGGGGGCGAGCGTGATCGGCGGCGCCGAACCCCCAAGCTAGGCTCGAAGTACGTGAGCCGACCCAGACAACAAGACGCGGAGCTCGGCGCGGGCGTCAGTCGCCCGCTCGTCCTGCTCCTCGCGCTCACCTGTGGCGCCGCCGCCGCGAGCCTCTACTACGCCCAGCCGCTGCTGCACACGATCGCGCGCGCCTTCTCGGTCTCCAACAGCTCAGCGGGCCTGCTCGTCACGGTCACGCAGGCCGGCTACGTCGTCGGGCTCGCGCTGCTCGTTCCGATCGGTGACCTGCTCGAGCGCCGGCGGCTGATCGCCGTGATGCTCGTCGTCACCGCGGCTGGGCTCGGCCTGGCCGCAGCCGCGCCCAGCTTCAGCCTGTTCGTGCTCGCCCTCGCCGTCGTCGGCGTGAGCGCGGTGGTCGCCCAGGTCGTCGTGGCCATGTCCTCCTCGCTGGCCGGCGACCACGAGCGCGGAAGCGTCGTCGGGACGGTGATGAGCGGCCTCCTGATCGGCATCCTCGTCGCCCGCACGATCAGCGGGGTGCTGTCCGAGCTGCTCGGCTGGCGCGCCGTGTTCGTCGTCGCCGCGGTCGCCATGCTGCTGCTTGCGGCGACGCTGCGCGTCGTCCTGCCGAAGGTCCCCGCCACCGAGCGGCTGCCCTATCCGGCGCTGTTGCACTCCGTTCTCGATCTCGTCAAGGGCGAGCCGCTTCTGCGCCAGCGGATGCTTCTCGGCGCCACCGCGTTTGGCTGCTTCAGCGTGCTCTGGACCTCGCTGGCCTTCCTGCTCTCGGGACCGCCCTACCACTACAGCAACGCCGTCATTGGCCTGTTCGGGCTGGCCGGCCTGGCCGGCGCGCTGACCGCCCCGGTGGCGGGTCGCCTGGCCGACCGCGGACACGGGCGTCTCGCCATGAGCGGCGCGATTCTCGTGCTGCTCGTGAGCTGGGGTCTGCTGGCCCTCGGCAAGAGCTCGGTCGTGGCTTTGATCGCCGGGATCGTGGCGCTCGACCTGGGCGTGCAGGCGATGCACATCTCCAATCAGAGCGCGGTCTACTCGCTCCACGGACAGGCTCGCAGCCGCCTGACCACGGCCTACATGGTGGCCTACTTCATGGGCGGCGTGATCCTCTCGGCGATCACCTCGGCGCTCTACTCGAGCGGCGGCTGGGGCGCGGTGTGCGTGCTGGGCGCGGCGACCGCCGCGATCGGACTTCTCGCCTGGCTCGTCACCGAGCGGGTGATGACCGGGAGCATCCCGATCGCCGCTCGGCGTCTGGGCAAGAGTCAAGCCTCGAGCTGCTGACCCTGGAGGTAGGCGTAGAGCCCCTGGCGGCGCAGGAGCTCCTCGTGGTCGCCGACCTCGGCGATCCGGCCCTGCTCGAGCACGCAGATGATGTCGGCGTCGCGGATCGTCGAGAGGCGGTGGGCGATCACGAACGCGGTGCGGCCTTCGAGTACGCGGTCCATGTTGTGCTTGACCGCCCGCTCGGCCTCGGTATCGAGCGCGCTCGTGGCCTCGTCGAAGATCAGCACCGGGGGCTGGTGATAGAGCGCGCGCGCGATCGCCACGCGCTGCGCCTGGCCACCGGATAGCTTGAGCCCCGAATCGCCCACCCGCGTCTCGTAGCCGAGCGGTAGCCCGCGGATGAACTCAGCCGCGTCGGCGATCTCCGCCGCTTGCGCCACCCGGTCCATGTCGGGCTGGGGCTCGCCGAAGGCGATGTTCGCCCACACCGTGTCGTCGAACAGATATGGCTCCTGGAGCACGAAGCCGATCCGCCGGCGCAGCTCGTCGAAGCGCAGCTCACGCATGTCGAAGCCGTCGTACTCGATCGCGCCGGCCGTCGGTACGAGCAGCCCGGCCAGGCACTTGACGAGCGTCGACTTCCCCGAGCCGGAGCGGCCGACCAGCGCCACCGTCGCGCCCGGGGGCACGTCGAGCGAGATGTCGCTCAGCACCGGGCGGTCGGGCGAGCGCGCGTAGGCGAAACCGACTCGTCGCAGGCGGATGTGGCCGTCCAGGCGCGGCACCGCGCGTAGACCCGAGCGATCGTGGCCCTGCTCGGGCTCGTTCTCGGTCACGTCCTGGAGCCGGCCCATCAGCACGGTGACGAGCTGTAGACGGTCCCACAGCCCGAGCAGCACGATCAGCGGCCCGTTGGCCAGCAGCACCAGCGCGTTGAACGACACGAACTCGCCGAGGGTGAGCTGGTTGTGCAGGACGAGCAGCGCGCCGACGAACAGGAAGACCAGATAGACGAAGAAGGTCACGCTCGACACGAGGCCCTCGTAGATCATCGACGTCACGTCAGCGCGCAGGAGCTTGTCGCGCAGCTCGCCGAACTCGTTGGCCATGCGCCGGCGCAGCCCTTCCTCGGCCCCCATCGCCTTGACCGTGGCGATGCCGCGGATCGAGTCGATCTGGCGAGACTGGTAGCGGCCGTGGCCGGCCTCCACCGCGTCGAACACGGGCCGTATGCGCAGCTGCGAGTAGCGCATCAGGAACGCGTAGAGCGGCGCGCAGGCCAGATACACGAGGCCGAGGATGTACGAGTAGACGAACATGATCGCCACCGCGACGAGCACCTGCGTGAGCGCTGTCCCGGCGGACACGCCGTTTTGGATGAGGACAGCGCGGACCTGCTGCATCCCGCTCAGACGTCGTTCGATGTCGCCCGTGCGGCGGGCCTCGAAGTAGCTCATGGGCAACACGAGCAGCCGGGCCGAGATGAAGTCGAGCGTGTCGGCGTCCAGGCGCGACGCGACGCGGGCGACCAGGTAGCGCTGCACGATCGTCACCCCTACGGCGATCGCGAGCAGCCCCAACATGCCGGCGCTGAGGACGTAGAGCAGGCTCTCACGGTGGTGTCCGATCACCTGGTCGATGATCACCTGGGAGAAGACGGGGAGAGCCATCTGGAGGCCGGCGGCGAGGAGCGCGAGGGCGAACGCGACCACGAGCGTGCGCCGGTGCGGACGGATGAAGGGCCACAGCCAGCGAAGGTCGAGTCCTCCGCGCGGGGCCTCAGCGAGTCGCTCGGTCGGCTCGGACAGGGCGGCGTAGCCGGACCAGTGCTCCTCGACCTCCCCCCGACGCAGCGTCCGCAGCCCGCGGCCGGGGTCGGCGATCCGCACCCGCCCTTCGTCCACGCCGTGGATCACCACCCAGTGATTCCCGTCCCAGTGCGAGATGGCCGGGAGTGGCAGGTCATCAAGGCGGTCGGTCGAGGACTTGATCGCGCGCATCCTCAAACCGATCTCCTCGCCGCCGCGGGTGAGGCCCCGCAGCGACGTGCCCTCGGCCCCAGTCCCGACCGCCTGGCGGATCGCGGTCATCGACACGTCGTGCCCGAAGCTGCGGCACACCATCGACAGGCACGCCGCCCCGCAGTCCATCTCATCGATCTGGCGCACGAACGGGAACCGCCGCCGCCGGCGGCGCGGGGCGGGAGCGGCCGGCTCGAGCTCCTCGTCTCCGTACTCGGTCACGGCCAGGCCCGGGTCGGCCGCCGTCCACAACGAGCCGGTCTCGTGGATCCCGGACGGTGGCGGGCGCCGGTCGCGCGCCTCGTAGAGCGCGACGCGCTCCTGCACGCGCCGGGCGAACGCCGGGCTTCGCTCCATCAGCCGCTCGAAGTCGTCCCGGCCCAGGCGCAGGAGCCGCACCGGGCCCTCGGCTCGGACGGTGGCGGTCCGCCTGCCCGACTTGATGAGCGCCAGCTCGCCGAAGAACTCGCCGGCGTGGAGCGTCCGCACCCTGCGCCCGAGGCCGTCTCCGTCGCGCGTGGCCGCCTCGTGGCCGCCCGCGGCGATCCAGACGCTGAGCCGGCCGTCCTGGATCAAAAACATTGACGCGGCGTCCTCGCCCTGTCGGACCGCCACCTCGCCGTCGAGGAGCGCGACGTCCTCCAGGTGGTCGAGCAGGTCGAGCATCGCTTCTCGGTCGAGCACCGAGAAAGCGCTGTGCACGCGCAGGAAGTCGTTGATCCGCCGCGCCCGGGCGGCGCCGATGAAGCTCTCGCGGACCTCCGGATAGCGCTCGAGGACCGCCGAGAAGACGCCGCGATCCAAGCGCCGTACGGTGAGTTTGCTCGCCGCACGCACGGTGGCGGTGCGCGCCGTGCCGTCGAGCAGCGCCGCCTCTCCGAACCCGTCGCCGGGGCCGAGCAGGTTGAGCGACACCTCCGCGCCGTCGTCGCCCTCGACGAGCGCCCGGGCCTGCCCTTCGATCACGAGGTAGTAGCCATCGGCCGGCTCGCCGGCGCGAACCACCGTGTCGCCGAACTCGAACTCGAGCGTCGTGAACGACGCCAACACGATCTCCCGAATCTGCTCGGGCAGGGGCGCCGTCCACTCGAGGCGCGAGGCGACGGCCTCCGGGATGAGGAGTTCAGAGCGGGCCATGACGCGTCGTCCGTCCGGCGGCGTGCCGCGCGATCCGCTCGCGCAGCAGCTCGTCACACGCCCGCTCGCGGAGCGAGCGATTCTCCGGCGACGGCGGCACCTTCTCGCGAACCTTCATGACATGCCACCGTCCGTCCTGCACCCACGGGCCGACGACCTCGCCGACCGCGGCCGCGGCAAAGGGCAAACCCTGCGTCGACGGCGCCTCGCCGACCAGCACGCGCCGGTCGAGCACCGCAACCTCGGCGCGCTCGGCCACCGTCGCCGTGCGCTCTTCGTCGACGGCGATCTGGAGCCGCGCCTCGCGCGCGGCTCCCTCCCCCACGAAGGAGAGCTCCTCGCCGATCAGCTCCGTCCACTCGAGCGCGTGCTGGTGCATCCGGGCGGCGACCGCGGCCGGGTCGGCCACCTCGCGCCCCAGCCACTCGAGCGCCTGCTCGAGCAAGAGCATCCGCGTCCGCCGCTGCTGATCGTTCGCGGGCGGCACCGGCGTCGACACCGACGGCGACAGCCGACCGGCGACGAGACAGTCCACGCCGCGCTCGGCCAGGCGCGCCAGCACCCCGTCGCAGAAGACTTCGGCCGGCAGCACCTGAATCACTTGCTCCTCGCTCACGGGTGGCCCGGCCGCCGCGAGACCCTGTCGGCGCAACAAGCGCCGGCGCAGAGCGCCTGACAGCTCGCCGACGGTCAACTCACGCGCCTTGAGCCAGGCGCGGAAATCGGCCGCGCTGATCAGACCATGCGCGTAGCGAAACGCCGTCGCCTCACGTCGCACCTCGTCCCCGCTCACCGCGTCGGGATGATCGCGCTCGAGCGCCAGCCCGAGGGCTACCGCCCGCTCGAACGCCGGCCATTCGCCGGTGATCACGCCGAGCGCGATCAGGTCGGCGACGTCGAGCGACTCACCGTCCACCGTAACGGCCTCCCTGCACGTGATCGACGCCCAGCCCCCTTGGCTCATCTTCCTTGCGGCCAATTATCCACCACCTCCGCGCCCCCTGGGTAGGGTTTGTTCGGTGCCGCCACGCCTCGTTGCCTCCGACCTGGACGGCACCCTTCTGCGCTCGGACCAGACCGTGGACGACCGCACGAGACGAGCGATCGCCAGGGCCGAGGCGGCCGGCGCCACCGTCGTGTTCTGCACGGCGCGGCCCCACCGCTGGATCAAGCCACTGGCGCTCCAGACCGGCCACCACGGCGTCGCGATCTGCGCCAACGGCGCGGTGCTGTGGGACCTGCACACCGAGTCGGTGATCGAGGTCTCGCCGCTCGAGCCGGTCGTCGCCCGCGAGGTCGTCGCGCTGCTCGAGGCGGAGGTGCCGGGTGGCGCGTGGGCGGTCGAGCGCGCCGGTGGGTTCGCGCACGAGCCCGATTACGTACCGCACTGGCCGGTGCCGGAGGGGACGCTCATCGACGCCGTCCACTCACTGCTCGAGGAGCCGGCGGTCAAGCTGATGCTCCGCCACGGGGACCTGTCGGCCGATGCCTTGCTCACGCGGGCGCGCGCCGTGGGCGGCCATCTCGCCGAGTTCAGCCACTCGAGCACCTCGGACACGCTCCTCGAGATCAGCGCGGCCGGCGTGAGCAAGGCCTCCGCGCTCGCCCGGCTGTGCGCGACCCGCGGGATCGAGAGCTGCGACGTGATTGCGTTCGGCGACATGCCCAACGACCTGGCGATGCTCGGCTGGGCGGGCCACGCGGTGGCCGTCGCCAATGCCCACCCCGACGTGGTCGCCGCCGCCGACGAGGTGACGGCGTCAAACGACGAGGCCGGCGTCGCTCGCGTGCTCGAGCGCCTGTTCGGCTGAAGAGCCGGGGTTAATGAACTAGCCGGCGGCTCGGTTGACGAGCGCCTGGTAAGCCCGGCACGGCTCGCCACGGAGACCCGGGCACGGCGGAAGGCCGGTCGGCACGGTCACGCCGGCCACCACCGGCAGCACGAGCCGGGACGGCATCGAGGGCGAATGGGCCACTCGTACGGTGGCCTTGCGGTGCAGGCCGGGCACCAGGTCGGCGAACGCCCACGTCGGCTGGTCGCCGCCGGGGGCCGAGAGCGTAATCCGAATGCGCGACCCAGCCCGGTACACGTGCCCTTCGTAATACAGAGGGATCGCGACCTCGGTGAAGCGCCCGCGCGGCAGCGGCGCCGCGTCCGCGCGCCGCAGGCTGAGGACGGGCTCGAGCAGCGTGCTCTGGGCGCGGTTGAGCTTGCGCTCGCTCGCCCGCACCCACCCGCTCTGGACGAAGGTCTCGAGACCGTCGGGCCGGACCTCGGACACCGTCACCTGCAGGTCGACGTCGGGCGTCGAGGCCTCGATCCACGCGTACAGCGCGCCGGCCCCGACCACGACCGCGTTCTGGCTCAGCGGCGACGTCAGGTAGGAGACCGCCGTCCCCGGTGGGTTCTGGCTCCATTGATAGTCGGGCGTCGTGCCCCACAGACCTCCGGGGCCCGTGTTCCCGGTGAAGTCCGCGAGCGGCCGCGCGCGCGGTGCCCAGGTAAATGCATCGATGCCGCGGGCGCTCGGAGCCGAGGAGCCGAGTGCGCCGCCCGCGCCCAGGTACCACGCCACCGCATGCGTGCCGGGAACCGGGAACCGCGGGAACGACTGCTCGAAACTCGCCACCGGCACGCCGGGCGATGACCCGCCGGCGCCGTTGTCGAACAGGATCCTGACCGCCGGCAGCGCCTCGAAGGCCGCGAGCGACGCCGCGTAGGTCGGCTCGTCCTCGATCGGGTCATCGGCCGGGAGCGAGACACCCGATATGCCCATCGCCGCCTGGTAGATCTCCGGCGAGAGCACGCGTATCCCCGGCGACAGCGAGGGCAGCCTGTGCGCCACGAACAGCGACAGGAAGTCAAACCATCGCTCCGCAGTCACTGGGTCGATCGAGTCGATGTGCGCGCCGTTGGTGAACGTGAGCCACTTCTGCCGCGTACCCGTGAAGTGCTCGGCCAGCGCGGGGCAGTCGCCACCGGTCTGCTCGTCGGTCCACTGACAGGCCAGATACACGGGAACGTGGATCTTGTGCACGAACGTGAGCGGGTTCAGCGGCCCGGCCACCGACGGTACGTAGTAGCGGTTGGCGTACACCGCGGCCACCTCGTTCGCAGCCTCGGGGTGAAGCGCCTGGTTGGCCGCGCACACCCGGTCGCCGGCGCGGATGCGCTGGAGGGCCCAAGGCTCACCGTGACCGGGCGAGGCCGCTTCGGCGTCGAAGTCACGCGCCTGCGCGAACGGGAGGGCAAAGCCGGTATTGAGGATCCCGCCCGGGTAGAGCGTCGTCGCGGTGTCGTCGATCACCGACATCGGCGCGATCGCCGCGAGGTGAGGCGGGTCGGTGGCAGCGACGAACAGCTGGCTGATCCCGCCGTAGGAGATGCCGATCATCCCGACGCGGTGCCCGAGCACCCAGGGCTGGCGCGCCACCGTCTCGATCACGTCGTAGCCGTCGAGGTTCTGAAGCGGCTCGAAGAAGCTGAACCCCCCGCCCGAGCACCCCGTCCCGCGCATGTTGACGTCGACGACGGCGAACCCGAGCAGCGTGGCGATCGGGCTGATCCCGTTCACCGCCCCGGCCGGATCGGCGTAGCCGTAGCCCGAGTACTCGACGAGCGTCGGGTACGGCCCCGGACCCGCGGGCAGGCGCACGTCGATGGCGAGCTTGGTCCCGTCGCGCATCGTCAGATAGCCGTAGCCGGAGGACGGGATTCGCTGGTTGTAGATCCGCGTGCTCGGTGGCGCCGAGCGGTCCGGCAAAACCGTCACCGTGGGGCTCGTCGGTGAGCCGCCCGCCGCCGGCCGGACGCTGTAGCCCGAGCCGGGGGCGACCCCGCGGAAGATCGCGCCGCCCAGCGGGCCGGCGACCGCGCCGAGCACTACTCGTCCGCGGCGGTCGAGCAGCGACAAACGCTCGCCGGGGCTCGCACCGAGCACGTACACCTGCTGCACGCTGCCGTGGGCGCTCAACGCCGGCGTCCCCGCGGCGGCGGCCGCCGGCGCGACCAAGGCCAGGAGCGCCACCGTGGCCAGCCCCCCCAAGAGCTGTTTCGCCCCGATCGCCATGCTTTCGGGGCGCCACCCTACAACACGCCTTGCGCGACGCGCTAGCCTCGTGCCCACAGGCCCAGTCACGGAACGGGATCTCGGTCGGCTTGGGGCAACCTGAGGAAAAGGACTTCACTTCCCCGCTACGACTGCTCGTCGTAGACCAGAGTGCGCAGCACGCCGCGGCGCTGGCTGAGCGCGCTCGCGAAGCGGTCGGCTCGCAGACCGAGGTGCTCGTCGGCGACACCGTGGCGCGCGCCCGCCGCGCTCTGGCCGAGCGGCTCATCGATTGCGTCCTGCTCGGCGTGCGCGAGCCCGGTCCGCGGGCGCCCGACGCGCTCGAGTCCGTTCTCGCGACCGACCCCGACGTGCCGGTGGTCGTGATCGCGGGCTCGGACGATCCCGCGCTGGCGCTCGACGCCCTCCACGAAGGAGCCCAGGATGTCCTGCTCGAGGACGGCGCCGATGCGCATGCCCTCGCCCGCGCGATCCGCTACGCGATCGCCCGTAAGCGCGCCGAGGTAGGTCTGGCCCGCCAGGCGTTCCAGGATTCGCTGACCGGACTGCCAACCGTGATCTGCTGCTCGATCGACTGCACGTCGCCATCGGGCGCACGCGCCGGCGCCCCACCTCGCTGGCGCTCCTGTTCCTCGACCTCGACGGCTTCAAACGCGTCAACGACGGTCTCGGCCACGACGCCGGCGACGACGTCCTGATCGAGGTTGCGCGTCGCCTTCAGCGCGTCCTGCGTCCTGGTGACACCGTCGCGCGCTACGGCGGCGACGAGTTCGTGATCCTTTGCGAGGACCTGCGAGGACAGCGCGAGGCGGTTCGCGTCGCCAAGCGCGCCCGCGCCGCGATCTCCGAGCCGCTGACCGTGCGCGGCCACGAGGTGACGATCGAGGCGAGCGTCGGGATCGCGCGCGCCAGGGCCGAGCAGACAGCCGCCGGCGACCTCATCCGCCAGGCCGACGTCGCGATGTACCGAGCTAAGCGACGGGGCGGCGGCATCGATCTGTACGACCCCGGCACCGGCGCCGACGCGATCACAGGGCTCGAGGTCGAGCGCCGGCTGCGCAGGGCGGTGCAGCAGGCCGGGCTGGCGCTCCACTACCAACCGGTGATTGCCCTGCCCAGCGATGAGCTGGACTCGCTCGAGGCGCTGATCCGCTGGGAGCACCCGGATCGCGGACTGCTGGCCCCGGAGGACTTTCTCGTGGTGGCGAGCGAGGCTGGCCTGGCCGGAGACGTCGACCGCTGGGCGCTGACCGAAGCCTGTCGGCAGCTCGCGCAGTGGCGCGAGGATGGACTCGTCGGCGACGAGCTGCCCGTCTCCGTGAACGTGTCCGGCGCGTCCCTACGTGCGAGCGGCCTGGGCGACGCGGTCCGGAGCGCGATCACGGCTGCCGGGATCCCGCCGGCGTGCCTGTCGCTCGAGCTGACGGAGGCCGGTCTCGAACGTGACGGCGCCCGCGCGGGGGCCGTGCTCGAGGAGCTCGCCGCCCTCGGCGTCCGGCTTTGCCTGGACGGTTTCGGCGCCGAGCACTCGACCCTCGGAGCGCTCTCGAGGCACCCCTTCGACACGGTGAAGGTCATCGCGACGACCCCGGCGCGCACGCTTTCGGCCGTCCTCGGCGCGGCCCGCGCCCTCGACCTGGAGGTGGTGGCGAAGGGAGTCGAGACCGAAGACCAGCTCGCGGCGATCCGTGGCTGCGACGCCGCTCAGGGCTTCCTGTTCGCGCCACCGGCGCCGCCGGATGCGACGGGCCAATTCCTCGCCGCTCGCGCACAGTAGGTTTCGGGCATGACCGACGCTACCTCTGTGCGGACGGCGCGCGAGTCCTCAGGCGACGCCGCCGACCTCGGCGTGCTCGACGCGGCGCGCCTTCTCGCCTCGGGGGAGCTGTCCTCGCTCGAGTTGACCGAAGCCTGCCTGAGCCGCATCGAAGCGCGCAACGGCGGCGCCCCGACGTTGGACGGCGCCCCCGACCGAATCAACGCGTGGGTCCGGCTTTATCCCGACGTGGCCCGCGCGCAGGCGGCGGAGGCCGACGCGCGCCGCTCGCGCGGCGGTGAGGAAACGCCGCTCCTGTGCGGAATCCCGATCGGCCTCAAGGACCTCTACGGGGTCGCCGGTCTACCCCTGACCGCCTCGAGCCGCGTCCTCGAAGACAACGTCGCCGCCGAGGACAGCATCGCGTGGCGGCGGCTGCGCGAGGCGGGAATGGTTCTCCTCGGTCACACCCACACGCACGAGTTCGCCGCCGGCGGCAGCACCGATCAGTCCGGCAACCCGTGGGCGCTCGATCGGATCGCGGGAGGGTCGAGCGGCGGCAGCGCCGCGGCGCTCGCCGCGCGCATGACGCCGGCCGCGCTCGGCAGCGACACGTGCGGCTCGCTCCGAATCCCATCGGCCTGCTGCGGCACCTCGTCGATCAAGCCCACGCACGGGCTGATCCCGACCGACGGCATCCTCCCGCTGGCGCCGACGCTCGACCACCCCGGCCCGATGGCGCGCAGCGTGGCTGACTGCGCAGCGCTCCTGGCCGCCCTGGCCGAACTTGGCTCGCTCCCACTCGCCCCGGGCCCCGGTCCCCGTCCGCTCGATGGCGTAACCGTCGCGCTCACGGACCACTCAAGAGAAATCCCTCTGGAAGACGAGGTCGCCCGAGGCTTCGATCAGGCGCTGCGCGCGTGCCAGACCCTCGGGGCGCGCGTCGTCGAGCTGCCGGCGCCGTGGCCGCTCGACTGGGACGACCTGGGCTGCATCCTGAACACCGAGGTGTGGAGTTATCACCGCGCACACGCCAACCGGCATGAGCGCTATCGCCCTCAGGTTGCTGAGTTCCTCGAGGGCGCGCGCGGTTTCACCGACGAGGAGCGCTATCTGGCCGCCCAGAAGCGCCGGGCGGTCGGCACGGCGGCGTGGGAGCGGTGGTTCGACGAGCAGCGCATCGATTTCGTGCTCGAGCCCACCCTGCCGATCCTCCCGCTCCAGCGCGGCCCCGGCTACGACCGCGGCCATGCGGCCGGGCCTGGCGATCCCCTGATCGCGTTCACCGCGCTGTGGGACATGACCGGCATGCCTGTGGCGAGCCTCCCGGTGACCTGGTGCGTCGGCGTGTCTCTAGTGGCGCCGCGCTTGCGCGAGCCGCGGCTCGTCCAGGCCGCGATCGACCTCCAGGAGCACTCGCTGGGGATCCCGGGCGATCCGCTGGCGCCGTGAGTCTCGCCGTCACCGGGGCCGTGCTCACCCGCGAGGGCGAGCCGGTCGGGCTGCGCGCCGAGGAGGGAGTGATCGTCGAGCTCGGCCCGGGCGTCGACCCCCGGCCTGAAGACGGGGTGCTGCACGCGGGCGGCGCGCTGATCGTCCCACCACTTGTCAACGGCCATACCCACGCCGCGATGACGCTGTTCCGCGGGCACGGCGACGACCTCCCACTTATGCGCTGGCTCCGAGAGAAGATCTGGCCGGTCGAGCGGCGGCTCGAGCCCGAGGACGTCTACTGGGGGACGCGGCTCGCCTGCCTCGAGATGGCGCGCAGTGGGACGGCCCGGTTCTGGGACATGTACTGGCATCCGGAGGCCGCCGCCCGGGCGGTCCGCGACGCCGGCCTGCGCGCCACCGTCGCCGCCCCGCTTATCGACGTCGAGGGCGGGAGCGACGCGATGCGGGCGGGCGCGCTGCGCAGCCTCGACGAGCTCGCGACCGAAGCGGACGGCTCGGCCGGCGATCGGATCGACGTCGGGCTCGCGCCGCACGCGATCTACACCGTGACCGAGGAGAGCCTGCGCTGGATCGCCGAGCTGAGCGCGGAGCGCGCGCTGCCGGTCCAGATCCACCTGTCCGAGACCGAGCAGGAGGTGACCGACTGCCTCGCCGCGCACGGCGTGCGCCCCGCCCACTACCTGGACCGGGTCGGGCTGCTCTCGCCGCGCACGGTGCTCGCCCACGGCGTGTGGCTCGACGACGCCGAGCTCGAGCTGATCGCGGCGCGCGGCGCGGTTCTCGTCACCAACCCGGTGGCGAACCTCAAGCTCGCCGTCGGCCGGGTGTTCCCGTACCCGCGGGCGCGGGAGGCCGGCGCGCAGGTCGGCCTCGGCACCGACGGCCCGGGCTCGAACAACTCGCTCGATCTGTTCGCGGATATGAAGGTGCTCGCACTGCTCCAGAAGCACGAGGCGAGGGACCCGGCGGTGATCAGCGCCGAGGAGACGTGGGAGATCGCCACCGGCCGGCGGGCACCGCTGCTCAGTGGCGGCGGCCACGGCCTCGAGGTCGGTCAGCCCGCCGATTTCCTCCTCTTGCGCTCCGACGCACCCGAGCTCAGCTTCGGCGAGCTGCCCGCTGCGCTCGTCTACGCCGCCTCGGGCGCCGTCGTGCGGAGCACCGTGGTCGCCGGTCGCGTCGTGATGCGCGAGGGTGAGGTCGAGGGGTCCGAGGAGGTGCTCGCGCGGGCGCTCGAGCGCGCGCGGCGCCTCGGGCTCGCGCTAGCCTGAACCCCGACCCGGCCATGCCCAGCAGCGTGTCGCAGACAGCCGCCGACCGAATCGTTCGCGCCGCCGGCCCGGGGCGGGGGACTCCGTCCGCGCTGCTGATGTTCGGCGAGCTGGCGCTCAAGGGTCGCAAGCGCTCGAGCTTCGCCGCCGTGCTCGAGCGCAACCTACGCCGCGCGCTGCGCCAGGTGGGCGAAGTCGAGCTCCAGCGGCGCGGGTCCTCGTTCCTGCTCCTGCCCCCGGCCGAGGCGCTCGCCGGGGCGCTCGAGATCGCCACCGAGCTCCCGGGGCTGAGCGTCGTCCAGCCGGCGCTCCGACTCGAGCCGGCGGTGGAGCCCGCGTCGTTGGCGGCGATCGAGCTGCTGCGGGAAATGCCCGCTGGGTCGTTCGCAGTCCGCTCGCGCCGACGCGAGAAGACCTTCCCGGTCAGCTCGATGGAGATCTCGCGCCTCCTCGGCGCCACGGTCAAGGACACGCTCGGCCTGAGCGTCGACCTGACGCGTCCCGACGTCGAGCTGCACGTCGACGCCTACGAGCGCGAGCTGTTCGTCTCGGTCGACCGCCTGCGCGGCGCGGGCGGCCTGCCCGTCGGCACGAGCGGGCGGGCGCTCGTGCTCCTCTCCGGCGGGATCGATTCGCCGGTCGCCGCCTACCGGATGATGCGGCGCGGGCTGCGCTGCGACTTCGTGCACTTCTCGGGCCAGCCGCTGACCGGCCCCGAATCGGCCTACAAGGCCTACGCGCTGGTGGCGCGGCTCAACCGCTATCAGGGCCGTTCGCGACTGTTCGTCGTGCCGTTCGGGTTGGCCCAGCGGCTGCTTGCCTCCTCGGGCGCCGGCCGGCTCCAGGTCCTGGCGCAGCGCCGGCTGATGGTCCGTGTGGGCGACGCGATCGCGCGTCGCGTCCGTTGCGAGGCACTCGTCACCGGCGACTCGCTCGGGCAGGTGGCGAGCCAGACGCTCCGCAACCTCGAGGTGGTGGAAGGCGCCGCCACCCTGCCCCTGCTCCGCCCGCTGCTCGATCGCGACAAGTCCGAGATCATCGAGGAGGCCCAGCGGCTCGGCACGTTCGAGACGTCGATCCTCCCCGATGAGGACTGCTGCACGCTGCTGGCGCCCCGTCGCGCGGTGACGTGGACCGAGCCCGAGCCGCTGATCGAGCTCGAGCGGCGGGTCGATGTCGAGAGCGTGGTCGAGCGCCTGGTCGACCAGGCGCTCGTCTTGTGGCCGCGGGTTGAGGGCGCCAGCCGCGAGCCGGCCCCGGCCGTCGTCTAGGCGCGCGTTACGCAGCCAGCGCGTCCGGCGCCACCGCGAGCCCGTGCTCGAGCAGCTCGTTCGGCGCGGAGCTAACCAGCCGGATCGCGTCGGGCACGCCGGCGCGGGTGAGCGCGTCGAGCGCGAGGCGGAGCGCCGGCATCCTTGCCTCGCCGTGCGCGTCGGAGGCGATGGCCGCGCGCCCGGCCTGCCGCAGCAGCGCCATCGCGGTCCCGCGCGTCCGCTCGCCGTACAGCCCCGCGACGGACCACGCGTTGAGCTGGAGCGCGCTGCCGGCGGCCAGCTCGTGCTCGACCGCGCGCCAGGCGGCCTCGGGCCGGATGAACGACCGCTCCGGATGGGCCACCACGACGGCAAAGCCGCGTTCGCGCAGCTCGTCGGCGACGACCGTGTAGTCGTCCTCGAGCCCCCGCAACGGCGCCTCGAGCAGGACCCAGCGCCGGCCGCGCGGTCCGTGCGCCACCGCGTCGAGCGACGCGTCCGACAAGCGCTCGGGCATCGCGAGGTCGAGCTCGCCACCGCACCTGAGGCTGATCGGGATCCGCTCGGCCGTCAGCCGCGCCTGAACCTCGCGCACCTGTTCCTTCAGCGCCACCGGGTCGGTCACGAACTGGCGATGAACGTGCGGGGTCGTAACAATCGTCCGGGTTCCCTCGGCCGCCGCCGCAGCCGCCAGCGCGACGCTCTCCTCGATCGATGACGGTCCGTCGTCGATCCCGGGGAGCAGATGGAAGTGGATCTCGGTGAAGCTCATCGGTATCGATGATGGGTCAGGTTCGGCCAAGGTCTGTGACGATCCCGTTAAGGCGTTCGCTTCGGCTGCCCGCCCTGCGCAGCCTCGCTCACAGCCGCCGAGGGTCCACGGTACGTGACCGGACGGGGTACCCGGCCCCATGGACGCCGCGCAGCGGCCCC
>DATBYI010000411.1:0-8343 GCA_036513815.1 Solirubrobacteraceae bacterium | reverse complement strand
GACATGGGCTTCATCCGCGAGCTCGCCTCGAGCAAGCTCGACCACCAGGTCGTCAAGTCGATCGTCGGCATCGCCCGCTGTCTCGACAAGCGCACGATCGCCGAGGGCGTCCAGGACGCCGACACGCTCGGGGTGCTCAAGGCGATCGGCGCCGACTACGCCCAGGGGTTCCACTTCGGCGCCCCCAAGCGGCTCTCACCGCCCACGGCGTTCGAGCGCCGGTTGCGCGCCGCCCGGGCCGCCGCCGCGCCAGCCGCTTAGCCGCGCGCCAGCCGCGTAGCCGCGCGCCAGCCCCGCACCGGTCGCGCGGCCTGCATGGGTCTCGCCCCGGTCGCATCATCGGTGGCGCCGGATCGCATCGGTGGCGCCTCGCATCCGTGGCGCGGGCCTCGCATCGGTGGCGCCGGATCGGATCGGTGGCGCCGGATCGCATCGGTGGCGCTGGCCCACGTCCGGGGCGCCGGCCCGTTCGCGTCGCCCCCGCGGTCGTTGGGTCAAAAGCGCACACTCGGCGCCCGCCCGGTGGTGAATGGTGATTCAGCGCCATATGTGGGCACTTAAGGCCCTCTCGACGGACGGCCGGCGCCGAGTGGCACGTTAAGCGCCACCGCCTACCCCGGGGACGCCACCGCCTACCCCGGGGGCGCCACCGCTTACCCGGCGGGCGCGCGTCGTTTCGCGGAAAACGGCTCACGTGAGAGGAGCTCTTGAGCGAAGCGGCCGGGAGTCGCGTGAGTCGCGGTCAAGGGCACACTCGAGAGCGGTCCCTGGCCCAAGCGGCCGTTAGCCGCGTAGGTCGCGGTCAACTGCACACTCGCCGCCGGATGCGGCCCGAGGCGCGCGCCATCACCCCGCGATGGCGCACAACCGCACGCTCGCCACCGCCTCTGCGGCCAGTGTGCGGTTCCGGGCCCCATACGCGGCCGAATGCACATTCACCGCCGGCCGATGGCCGAGTGTGCAGTTCCGACCCGCAGACGGCCGCGTGGGGCTCGCCCACGACGCGCCACTTGCCACCCCACGCCGAAACGCCACCGCGACCCCAGGGCCACCGCGCCCCGAACGCCACCACAACCCCGAAACGCCACCGCAACCCCGAAACGCCACCGCGCCCCCCAAACGCCACCGGGCGCCACCGCGCAAACGCGCAGGTGACGCCCGGATGGCAGACGGAGCGGAGGACTCGTCTAGGTCTAGTACTTGCCGGCCGCGTCGATCGCGATCTGCTGGTTGCCCGAGGCGACGAGCGCCAGGCGGACGGTCAGGTTCAGATGACCAAGGCTGGTCAGCTTCTTCGCGATGTTCTTCGACAGATGCAGGCGCAGGGTGATCGTGCCGTTCGTGATCGACGAGACGGTGCCGATCCCGATCCGGACCGACGGTCCCTTGCCGACCTTGAGGTGGGCCCGCCTGGCCGCGGCGCGGGTGATTGAGACGGTGGCGATGCCGTTGGCCGCCTTGTTCGAGCTCACGCGGACGGCGATCCCGGTGCGAAGCACGTTCTTGAGGCTCTGCGGCATCAGCAGCAGGTGCACGCTGAGCGCGGAGCTCGACGAGCCGCCCGAACCGGAGCCGCCGGGACCGGTCGACGTCGGCGCGGGGGGCGCCGGCAGACCGTTCGAGCCCAGGACCTGGATCGTCTCGGTCAGAGTCTGCGTGTTGCCGCCGCGGTCGGTCGCCGTCAGCGTCACGTTGTACGAGCCGGCCTTGCCGTAGGTGTGCACCACGCTCGGCCCGGTGGCGCTGGTGCCGTCGCCGAAGTTCCAGGAGTAACCGGAGTTCGGGACGATCAGCGTCGAGTCGGTGGTCGAACCATCGAGCTGGACCACGTCGCCCTGATCGACCGCGCTCGGCGCGACGAAGGCCGGTGTGAGGTTCACGAGGGGCGCGCAGCCGAAGTAGGTCGTGGGGTCGAACTCGAGCACCCCGGCGTTGTTGAACTCACGCTGCAGGTAGTACGGGTTCTGCCCGCTGGCACCCAGCGTCTCGCTGTCCAGGTCGTTCGGATCCGGCACGCAACCGTCATCGATCTCCGAGCCGTCCTTGGCGACCCACCCGTTCATCCCCGGGTTGGTGATCGCGGCCATCTCGGCCTGGCTGAGGGGGCTCACCAGCCGGGCGCCGACATCGGTCGCGGCCTGCTGAGGAGTCGGGTCCTTCGGAAACTGCGGCGCGTCCGGCTCGTCGCATCCGGTGACCGCGACCCACGGCTGCACGACGTACGCGACCTCGGTGCCACCAACGTTCACCTCCGAGTGGTACGAGCAGTAGGCGCTGTTGCTCGGCGGCGCGGCACCTCCTCCAGGAGGGCTATTGAGGGTCAGGTCACTCCCAATCCCCTGCAGGCCACCCTGACGCGAGTAGGTGTAGCCATTCTGGTTGGTGACGTAGGCGTACCAACCGGTTACTCCTGACGCCGCAGGGGGCGAGGGGATCGTGATCGTCGACTGCGTACCGCTGGTGGTGACACTTGTCGAAGCGCTCGGCAACTGCTCGCCGCTGCCGGTGACGTATGAGACTTCGACCTGGTAGGTACCCGCCGGAATGGTCGCGCCGGACACGCCGGACTGCGTCGTGACGTCCGGAGCCGGCGCGATCAGGCTGCCGTTGACCGAGCAGATCGTGTGGCTGGCGTCGAGGCACATCTCCACTCCGGCCGGCAGGAGCAGCGTGAGCAGCGGGGTGTAACCCGGCTGCGTACGCCCGATCACTCCGGTCTGGCTGACCATCGTCGAAATCTCGCTCTGGAGCTGGGCATCGGTCAGGCACACCGTGTTCAGCGAGACCTCACCGGGCCAGATGAATGAGTCGCCCTCCGGCGTGCAGCCGTTGGCGGGATAGTCGTGACCAGCCCCCGTCGGACTGCCGTACTCGCACGCGGAGCTGCCGACCACGCCGTAGTCGATGCAGCCGCCGCCGAAGATCGAGGCGTTCTGGGCGCGACCGCCGCCGTCCTGGTACTGGGTGGTCACGTCGTACACGGAGTTGAGCGAACCGCTGGAGTCAGCGACGTCGCGCAGGAACTGCTCGACGTAACCCCGGGTCTGGGACCAATAGTTGCGCTGAGAGCCGTTCTGGGGCGCGTCCCAGGTGAGAGCGAACGTCTCGTTCTTGTGGATCACCGAGCCGCCGCGGTAGCAGAGCGCATCGTTCGGCAGGTTGGGGCCGCCCAGGTCGGCGGCCAGCCAGGGGTCGGTGCACGATGACGACGACGTCACGGCCGACACGCCGCCCGGCAGCGAGCCGCCACGCGAGGTCGGGATCAGCGTGACGCCGGCCTGAGTGCCGGAGTCGTTTACCACGAGCGCCGGCGCGCTGGCCACCACGGCCAGCGAGGCGATCAAGGTCGACGCGATCGCGATGATCACGCGTCGAGCGGTGAGCGAATGGCGGCGCATCATCAACTACCTCCAACTGTCAGGTTGCGCAGGTCGACGACGGCGCCGACACTTGGGTCGTACTGGAAGAGGGAGAGCGCGCCGAGCGACGAGTTGGCGAGCAGCTCGCGGCCGGCCTGGGAGGCGTCGTGCCGAGCCTGGTTGGCCGCGGCCGCCGACGGGTGACCCGCCGCGCTGATCGAGTTGACCGCGAACAGGGCGACCGGGGTCGAGCCCGTCTGCGTCTGCTGCGAGACGCCCTCGGTCTGGCCCGGTGCGAGGGTCAGGATCTCGCAGTCGATCGGCCCGGGGGTGCACGAGCCGGGTCCGCTGACCACGGCGCCGGGCTCGACCGCGAAGACCACCTGCTTACCGCCCTGGAGCACGCCCAGCTCGAGGAGCAGGGGCTGCTTCACATTCGGGATGACGGTGAGTCGCTGAAGCGGGGAGATCGTGTTGAGGCCACCGCTCGGCGTCGTGATCGCGAGCGACACTTGGTAGGACTGCGTCGCGGTCAGACCGGCCGGCGCCGGCTTCGGCGCGGGGGTCGGCGCGGGCGTGGTCGTCGGCGCGGGCGTGGTCGCCGGCGTCGTCGACGTCGAACCACCACCGCTCGTGGAGCTCGAGCCGCTCGTGGAAGGCGTGGTGCTCGGAGCGGTGCTCGGGGTCGTGACCGGAGCGCTCGCGGTGATCGCCGTCGTGGTCGCCTTGACGATGTGGTACGGGGTGAACGGGTTCCGGCCCTTGCCCGGGAGCTTCGAGCTTCCCGGCACCGTCTTGACCGAGATGGCGGGCAAGGTGGTTCCCGTGGAGTAGGGCAGGCCGACGCCCGCCTCGGGCGTGATCAGGTTCGTCGGCGCCTTCTTGGAAAGAAGCACCGGAACGGCGACGAGCGCAATGATCAGGACGACCGCGATCGGCCACAGCTTGCGCTCACGCAGCTCCTTGAAGATGCCGCTCGCGAAGCTCATCGGACCACCGGGGTGATGGCGGCGGCGGGCGCGCCGGTCGAGGACGAGGATCCGGAAGCCGAGGCCTGGGTCTGAGGCGCCGTCGCCGGCCCGGCCGGACTCGCGCCATCGAATGGCCCCTCGGTCGCGGGGACGATGTAGTCGGTCGCCGAGATCGTGGCGTTGATCTGCGGGAAGCCGTTCCCACCGGGCGCGAGGCTGATCGCGTTGAGCGTCATCAGACGACCGCTGATGAGCAGTTGGTTGTTTCGGCTGACCACGAAGTTGTCCAGTCGGTTGAAGAAGTTGGCGAGGCTGAAAAAGCTGCCGTCGATCGTGAAGGTGAACTGCTCGGTCGGCAGGCCGGCGGCTCCGACGGCCGCGCCGGGCGGAAGCTGGGCCGCGCTGGCAGCGGTCGAGGAGGAGCTGCTCCCGGAGCTCGAGCTGCTCGAGCTGCTGGAGCTGGACGTGCCCGGATTCAGCTGCAGACCCTCGAACTTCACGCCGGCGGCCTGAGCGGCGTTCTGGACCTGATAGATCAGGGAGGGGACGTCATCGTCTGGAGGAACCGCCTCTCCGAGCTTGGCGAGCTGCGCGTACTGATTGGCGAAGGCGCCTTCGGCGGCCTTCCCCGCGGCCACCTGGCTCGAGACGGTGGCGAGCTGCGACTGCTCGCTCGTGACCTGTGACCCCAGGCTCGAGGCCTGGTTACGCTTGGGCGAGACCACGAAGAACCAGCCGGCCACGATCGCGGCAATGGCCAGCGCGACGATGATCACGGTGCGGTCGCGAGCGGTCACTGGGTTCCTCCGGTGGCAGAGGTAGAGGTCGAGGACACGCCCGCAACCGAGGTGACTCCGGAGGGACCGGCGTTTGCCACGGGCTGGAAGAACACGACCACGTTGAAGGTCGCCGCGTTGTTGGCGCACGTCTGAGTCGTGCTGCCGGATCCGCTCGTGCTCGGACCCGCGGAGTTCGTCGACAGCTGCGAGTTGCTCAAAGTGACGCGGGTGACGCCGTTGATCAGGCGCAGTTGCGACATCAGCCGCGCCACGTCGTCCTGATTGGCTGTGCAGCCGGCGAGCTCGAAGGCCGGACCCGAAAGGTCGCTGCGGAGCCCCCCGCTGCCACCGCTGGAGCCGCTCGCGCTGGCCCCCGGAACCACCGTCCCGGTCAGCGACTCGAGGGTGGTGTTGGCGGGGACGACCTTCGAGAGGTCAGACAGCGCCGAGTGCCAGTCGAAGCGAGCGGCGGCGATCCCGCGTACGGTTTCGACGCGCGTCTGCGCGAGCTGCGAGAACTTCGTGAACTCGCCCAGCTTGGCGGCCGCCGCCTGCTGCTGGGCCACCTCGGTCTTGAGCGCGGAGAGCTTGGCGGTGCGGTCGGAGATCGTGTTGTTGGTCAGGACGAAGACGGTGACCAGCGCGAGAGCCGCGGCGAGAAACCCGAGCAGCGCGTAGACGGGCACCTGCATACCCGTTGACGAAGAACGGGTGCTGCGCCCGCGCGACTCGGCGGGGATCAGGTTGACGGCTCTCATGCCGGCGTCTCCTCGAGGGTCAACCCCGCGGCCACAGCCAGCCGTCCGGCGTCGATGCCACCGAACCCGCCGGGCTGGCTCTCCTGCACGATCCCCACCTCGAGCGGAAGCCCGACCTGCTCGCCGAGCTGCTCGGGGAATCCGGGGACCGCCACCGCGGGGCCGGTCAGCACGACGCGCTCGACGACGGCCGAGGCGTCCTGCATGGAAAGGAAGTCGAGCGAGTTGCGCACCTCATCGGCGATGCGGCGGACGCCGTCGGTCAGCACCTCGCGCGCCTCGAGCACGATGTCGGCGTCACCCTCGACTTCGTCCACCGAGCTCAGCAGCCCGACGTGGCGGAGCCAGCCGTGGGCGTGCTCGAGGGTCAGCGCGCGACGCTCGGCGAGCTCGCCGGCGATCGACTCGATGCCCTGGCCCGCGACGCGGGTGAAGATGCATGTGGAGCCATCCGCGACGGCCAGGTTGGTAAGCCCGCCGACGCTCGTGTAGAGCGTCGCGCCGGTCAGCTCAGGCCGGTAGAGCGCACGGATCATCGCGAACGCCGAGAGGTCGATCCCGACCGGGCGCAGCCCGGCCTTGCGGGTGGCGTCGAGCAGCCGGTCGATCATGTCGCGCCGGGCGGCCACCACGACGACGCGCGTGCGCGGACCGTCGGGCGTCTCGACGATGCCGAGCGAGTGGTGCTCGAGTACGGCCTGCTCGAGCGGCATCGGAATGTGGTCGGGCGCCTGGAAGCGAACGGCGGAGCTGATCTCCTTGGCGCCCTTGAGCGGCGGCAGGTCGAGCGTGCGCATGACGATTCGCTGGTTCGCGACGCCGAGGCGGACGCGCCGGCTCAGCTTGTGCGCGCCGAACAGATCGCGCAGGGACGCGGCGAGCGTCTCGACGTCGACGACCTCGCCGTCGCGGACGATGCCGGCGGGAAGCTGGGCGCTCGCGGCGCGCTCTACGGTCGCGTGACCGGGACGGGTCTCCACGGCGGCGACATAGCCGGGCTCGATGTCGAGGCCGACGACAGATTTCGACTTGGCGTATCCCATTGGGCTCAGGCCAAGTGATCGACCGCTACCCCCACCGGGTTGAGCCGATCTATTTACGCCTGGACGGCTGCGTCGATTTCGGCCGGACGTCCACCCGCGGCGGCGGCTTTCGCCCCTGGGGAGCGCGGACCGAAAACGCGCTGGAAAGGGCGCTCCACGAGGTACCAGCTGGCGGCGCCCATGACGATCCCGCCGCCGAGAACGAGCAGCCACGCGATTACGGCCTGGCCGATGGATGCGGTGGCCGGGGTGCGCGACACGTAGGGGCCGATCTGGTCGAGCACGAGGAGGTGCCACAGATAGATGCCGTACGAGACCGTCCCCACCCAAACCGCCAGTGGATGGCACAGGATGCGAGCGGTCACGGACCGCGCGGCGCCTTCCGCCGGGCCGATGACGGCGAGGACGAGCATGCCGGATCCGAGTCCGATCGTGGCGTGCGTCGCGAGGCCGTACCAGGGCAGGAATATGTCGCCGTGCTGCCACGGCACGGCCGCGAGAAACAACGCACCGGCAATGAGCACGCACAGCCCTGGGCGGCGACCGAGTGCAGCGATCGCGCCGTTTTGTGCGCGGCCGACTTCGAGCTCAGATCGCAGCACAGCGAGCGACATGCCGATGGCAAACCAGTCGAGCAGGCCCGGGAGCGACACCATCAGCGTCGTTCCGCCGTGGAGCGTCGGAGCGGTGAGCGACCCGGCGACCAGGAAGCGCAGCGCTAGCGACCCAATGCCCGCCATCGCGATCAAGCCGAGCTGGACGCGAAGGGCGCCGCGCTCATCACGGGAGCGCGCGAGTCTGGCTGCCAGTGCGGCAAAGAGCGGAAGCACGGCGTAGAAGGTCACCTCCACGCATAGGCTCCACGCGACCCCTAGACCGCTGAACACGGTCTTGGGCTGGTAGATCTGCGACAGTCCGTAGTACCTCCACAGCTCGGCACCGATCATGCCGGCGCCGAACGGTCCGATGGCAAGCACGGTCAGCGCGACCCAGTACGCGGGGATGATCCGGAGCACGCGGCGCCGCGCGTAGCCGCGCCAGTCCGGCAGGGAGCGCCTATCGCGGATCGCCCGCGCAAAGGGCAGATAGAGCAGTGCTCCCGAGATGACGAAGAAGATCGCGACGCCGCCTTTTAGCTCCCACAGGAGCGGGGCGAGCGATCCGCCTCCGAACTTCGTCCACAGTGCCACGTGATAGGTGAGCACTGAGCACGCCGCCAGCGCGCGCAGGCCATCAAATCCCGCGAGCTTCGGCCGTTGGGCCGTCATCGGCGTCATCCCACGGTCGCGGCAGCGGGCTGGAACCGAGCCGCCGCCTGCGCGACCGGCTGGGTGTCCGCAGCGGCGACGCGAGGATCGGCCAGCAGCGACGCGCACAGCACCGGCACGATCCAGACGAGATAGAGGAACGCCCAGTAGTCAGCGGCCAGCTGC
>DATBYI010000410.1:0-7412 GCA_036513815.1 Solirubrobacteraceae bacterium | reverse complement strand
CGACGCTCGGGATAACGCTGGCGCCTGCGACCGGCGAGCTGATCGCGGGGCTGCTGCTCGATCGCAGACCGGACCCGTTACTCGAGGCGTTTGATCCCGCACGATTCTCGCGCGGCAAAATAAGAACCGGAGGACAGCAATGAACGGCGTTTACGCAGCCATCGTCACTCACTTCGACTCACGCCTCGAAGTTGACCACGACGCCGTTGCCGCTCAGGTTCACCGCCTGATCGACGGCGGTATCGCAGGAATCGTGCCCAACGGCACCGTCGGCGAGGGCGGCAGCCTGAGCCGTGAAGAGCGGCGCGCGGTGATCGAGACGTCGGTCGCCGCTGCCGGCCCGGCGTCGGTGTGCGCCGGGGTCTCAGCGGCGACCGCGGAGCAGGCTTCCCTCTATGCCCGGGACGCGCGGAGCGCCGGCGCCGAGAGCCTGATGTCCCTGCCGCCGCTCCTCTACCGGGCCGACCGCCGTGAGCTGATCGAGTTCTTCGGGACGGTGGCGCGCGCCGCCGACCTCCCGCTGCTCGTCTACAACAACCCGTCGGGCAGCGGCAGCGACCTGCGGCCGGAGTGCCTCGCCGATCTCGTGCGCGAGGTGCCGGCCATCACCGCGATCAAGGAGACCTCGGAGGATGCCCGGCGGATCGCGAACCTCGTCAACCTCTGTCCCGAGGTCGACGTTCTCGTCGGAGGCGACGACTGGGCGCTCGAGGGGTTCTGCGCCGGCGCGGCCGGCTGGGTGTCCGGCGTCGCCGATGTGCTGCCGGCCGAGTGCGTGCGGTTGTGGGATCTGTGCCAGGCCGGTGACCTGGCCTCCGCGCGCGCTCTGTACTCCGACCTGCTCCCGCTCGCCCGCCTCGACATGACCCCGAAGCTCGTGCAGTACTTCAAGGCCGCGCTCGACGAGATCGGAATAGTCGGCGGCCCCTGCCGCCTGCCCCGGCTGCCGCTCACCAACGAAGAGCTGGCGAGGGTCAGCGCCGCGGTGGCGCAGGCCCTCAGCGGTGCGCAGCGACCAGGCCCTGAGAGTTTTGCGGCTTCAGCGCCGCGCGCTGATAGCGGAAGATGATGCCGGCGAGCCGGGCTCGGTCCGACTCCGGCATGTCGACGAACCTGAGCCCGAGGTGCGTGGGCGTCTCGCGCACGGGCTGGGCATGGCAGCTGATCGGCGCCGGGTCCGGGTTGAAGCGGAGCTCCATCGCGAGCTTGTCCCGTCCGAGGCCGGGGCGGCGCTCGACGAGCGCGCCGGTGATGCTTATGTCGGCCGTGACCGTTTCGATGGCGGCGCTCTGATCGCTCTCGGCGCCGGGGGGCGTGAGGCGGACCGCGGCGGCGAGGGGGATGCGCTCGGCCGCGCGACGCTCGGGGAGCACGACGTTGTCGATGACGACGAACTCGATCTTCGGCTCGTCGGTGGACAGCGACGCGGCGATGCCGCGCAGCGCGACGAGACTTCCATGGTGCTCGAACACGAGGTGGCCGGTGGCGGCAGGCGGGAGCGGCTCAGCGGCCTCCTGCTCGCGGACGAGCGTTGCGACGGCACCCGTGACCGCTGCCACGCGGCAGGTGATGGCCGGGTCGTCGGTCTCGAGATGAATCTCGACGATCTGTTGTTCGCGCAGTCGCCTCATGGCGGTCACGATCCGGGTCTGCGGTCGCCCTCGCCGAATCCACTTTGTGGACTTTTGTTCGGCTCGCCTCGCGGAACCTTTAGTTCCCGGCGATCCGCAGGCCCTTCGCGCCGAGGGGTGGTTCGAGATCTATCTGCGCCGTGGCCATGATGCGGCCGAGCATCATGTACTGCCCGATCACGAGGAGCAGGTGGACGATCTCTCGGGGGGTGAACCGCGCGGTCATGGCCGCGAACGTCTCGTCATCCGGCGCGGCGTCGCGCACCACCTGGGTGGTGAAGCGGACCACGAGCTGCCCGTCGGGTCCGAGCACGTCGGCATCGAGCTCGCCGCGCTGGATCGCGTCGAGCTGCGCCTGAGTGCCGCCTACCTCGAGGGTGATCGCCGCGTGCTGAATCCACTCGTAGTCCGCGCCGGGGGTCATCGCCGCGACGCGGGTGATGGCGAGCTCGCGCAGAAGCGGATCAAACTCCGCGGAGCGAAAGAGCCGGCCTCCGAAACGCATCCACGCCGGGAACGCTCCTTGCGCGTTGGCGACCAACGAGAAGATGCCCAAGCCGGGCGCCTGGCGCAGGACCTCCGCGACGCGGGGCTCGGCGTCGTCCGGATCGAGGTAGGGAAGCCTGGCCACCGAACCCTCAGGGCAGGATCTTCCCCGGGTTGAAGATCCCCAGGGGATCGAGCGCGTTCTTGATCGCCCGCATCATCTCCACCGCCCCCGGTCCGTGCTCGGCGACGAGGAAGCGCGCCTTGCCGTATCCGACGCCGTGCTCACCCGTGCACGTGCCGCCGTGGGCGAGGGCGCGCTCGACCAGGCGGGTGTGGAACGCCTCGGCGCGGGCGACGTCGTCGGGATCGTCGGGGTCGACGAGCACGCAGGTGTGGAAGTTGCCGTCGCCGACGTGGCCGACGATCGGGGCGGTGAGTCCGGACTGGGCGATGTCGGCCTGGGCGGCCTCGACGCAGTCGGCCAGCTCCGAGATCGGAACGCACACGTCGGTCGTCAGGCCAGCACGTCCCGGCACCAGCGCCCTCGCCGCGTCGTAGGCACGGTGGCGCGCATGCCACAGCCGGCGGCGCTCCTCCTCGTCGGAGGCCCACGCGAAGTCGCTCCCGCCGTACTCCGCGGCGATCTCCGCCGTCTCTCGTGCCTGCCCGGCCACGTCCTCCTCGGAGATGCCGTGGAACTCGAGGAACAGCGTCGGCGCGAGCGTGAAGTCGGTCTCGTCGTGACGGTTGATCGCCTCGATCTGGAGCTCGTCGGCCAGCTCGATCCGCGCCACCGGGATCGCGTGCTGGGTCACTCGCACCATGCAGCGCACCGCGTCGGCCACGGTCGGGAAGGTGCACGCGGCGGCCGCCGTGGCGGGCGGGATCGGATGGACGCGCAGCGCGACCTCGCAGATCAGCCCGAGCGTGCCCTCGGATCCGACCATCAGACGCGTCAGGTCGTAGCCGGCCGAGGACTTGCGGGCGCGCGAGTGTGTATGGACGACCTCGCCGCGTGCGTCGATCAGGGTGATCCCGAGCACGTTGTCGCGCATGGCGCCGTAGCGGACGGTCATCGTGCCCGAGGCACCGGTCGCCACCATTCCGCCGATCGTCGCGTCGGCGCCCGGATCGACGGCGAAGAAGACCCCCTCAGGCCGGAGTCTCGCGTCGAGGGCACGGCGCGTCGCGCCCGCCTGCACGACCACGTCGAGATCGTCGAGCGAGGGCCGCCCGATCGCGTTCATCTCGCGCATGTCGACGCTGATCCCTCCCGCCAGCGCGGCGACATGACCCTCGAGCGAGGTGCCGGCGCCGAACGGGATGAGCGGCACGCGGTGCTCAGCGGCGATGCGCACGATCCCTGCGGCCTCCTCGATCGACCGCGGCCAGACGACCACGTCGGGACGGGCCTCGGGATGAAACGACTCGTCGCGGCCATGCTGGCTCAGGACGTCGGCGCCGGTCGCGACGCGCTCTGAGCCGAGCAGATCGCCTAGCGCGTCCCGCCCCGCCGCGATGGCCTCGGCGGGCGGTCGAGTGAGGCTCGGCGCGTCGGTGGCTGCGCTCATCGAGGGACTCAGGCGACGTCGAGAGGCGTCGCCAGGACCCGGTCGAGCGCCTCGGCGATTGGCTCGTTACCGCCGTTGACATACAGGATGCGGCCGACTGCTCGCCCGTCGTACAGGACGGCCGCTAGTACCTCGGCTACGTCGTCGCGAGTCACCTGCCCGCGGAACGGGTCGGTGTCGATCCGGATCCGTCCGGTTCCGGGGTCGTCCGTGAGCGCTCCCGGCCGCACGATCGTCCACGGTCGCTCGCTGGCCCGGACCGCCGCATCGGCTTGCGCCTTGGCGCGAAGGTACACACTGAACACGTCATCGTCGCTCTCAGGCGGCGGCTTCTCCGCCCCCACCGAGCTGACGATGACGTACGGGGGCGCGTCGGCCGCGGTGGCGTTCAGCAGCTTGATCGCGCCGTCGCGGTCCATCGTCAACTTGCGCTCGGCGCCGCTGCCCGCTCCGGCGCCGGCGGCGAACACGACCGCCTCGGCGCCGGCGACTGCCGCGGCGATCTCCTCGACGGTGGCGTGTTCGAGGTCGCACACGACCGGATCCGCGCCGCGGCTGCGCACATCGGCGGCGTGGTCGGGATTGCGGATCAGGCCGATGACCGTGTCGCCCCGGGCCACCAGGAGCCTGGTGAGTCGCTGCCCGATCTTCCCGTGAGCCCCGGCGATGGCGACCAACACCCTTCGGAGCCTACTCGAACAGCTCGACCTGCCCGGGACCCGACGCCTTGGCGCGATAGGAGGCGGCGTCGGCGTCGCCGAGCAGCTGCTCCGGTCCGCGGTCCCCGAGCGCGATCCCGATGCTCGCCGACAGCTGGTGCGTGCGTCCGGCGGCGCTGAACGACGGGCGGAGCGCCTCCTGCAGACGCCGGGCCACAGCCAGCGCCGAGTCGGCGTCGACGTGCTCGCACACCGCGACGAACTCGTCGCCGCCGATCCGCGCCACCGTGTCGCCGGGACGCACGGCAGCCTGCAGGCGCCGTGCGCTCTCCACGAGCACGGCGTCGCCGGCCGCGTGACCGTGGGTGTCGTTGACGCCCTTGAAGTTGTCGAGGTCGATGAACAGGACCCCGGTTGCAGTCCCCTCACGCTCGGCCCGGGCGATCGCGTGCTCGAGGCGGTCGCGCAGGAGAGTCCGGTTGGCGAGCCCGGTGAGTGGATCGTGGAGCGCTTCGTGGCGCATCTGCTGCTCGGCGCGGAGCCGGGCAAGCGCGGAAGCGAGCGTGTGCGCCAGGGCCTGGACGAAGCTCAGCTCTTCTCCGGACAGCTCGCGTCCGGGCGCGACGAGCAAACTGTCGCCGTCGCCGATGGACAACTCGACCGGAACGCCCGCCGTCGCGTCGGATCCATATCCGGCCAGCACTGAGCCGTCCGCGAGCGTCACCGCCGCGGCCCGCACCGCGAGCAACCGGCGCAGTAGCTCGATCGCCTCCCCGGCCAGCTCCGCCGGCTCCGCCCCGGCGAGGGCGCGCTCGCCCATCGCGGCGACGGCGCGCAGCCGAGTGTCGGCCGCGCGTCGTTCAGAGACGTCGCGCCCGACCGCGAGCAGCACGGGCCCGATCGTCGTCTCCACGATGCCCCAGCTCATCTCGCCGATGAACTCCGACCCATCCCGGCGAAGGCCACGCACGGCCGTCTCGAACCGCAGCGGGTTCTCCGTCGCGACGTACTGCTCCAGGTTGCGGCGGTATCGGTCACGCACGCGTGGCGGCCAGAGCATCTCGACCGGCTGTCCGATCAGCTCGCTACGCGAATAGCCGAACAGCTCCTCGGCCAGCGCGTTCACGAACAGGATGCGGCCACCCGCCCCCGCCGCGACGACCGCGTCAGGCAAGCCCTCCAGGATCGCCGACGGCGCGACCAGCCACTCCCCGAGTCCGCTCGGGTCGCGGGAACCCCCCATCCCTGATCCTCCTATCCGGCATTTGACTCCTAACGGAGCGTACTCCGGCGATTTGCTGGGGAACCCCGGTTGGGCGCCAGCTGGGGCGGTCCCGCAGCGTCCCCCGCCTACGTCCCGTTCTGGTTGATCGCGATTGAGCTCGGCTCTACGCCCTGGCACGCCTTCGTGGCGTGGCTGAACTGTGGCGCCTGTGGGTCGAGGCCGGCGGGAAGATCGAACCCACCGTCGTGGGACGGATCGGGGAAGTTCGGGACGCCGTGGGCGCGCATGCAGTCGGCGTACTTGACGTCCTGGGCCTTGGCCTGAGCGCTGGCGCCGCCCGCGGGCGCTCCGCCGTTCGGGAGAAGCTCGTGACAGGCGCTCTGAGCGGATTTGAACGCCGGCGTGTTCGGGTTCGCGTGGCCGGGGCTGATCTGCACGCCGCCCGAGCTCGTGGACCGCGGATCGGGATAGTCCGGGACTCCGTGCGAGCGCATGCACGAGGCGAAGGCGACGAACCTGTGCTGGAAGCTCGACAGGTTGGCCGAGGTTGTCGCCGACCCCGATGATGCGCTCGACGCGCCGCTGCCACAGCCGGCGAGGAGCACGCCGGTTGCAAGCAGGCCGGCGACGGTATGGGGGATTCCGAGTTTCATGGGTGCTGGGTTTACGCCGGCGCGCGTAACCGCGACGTAACGCCGTTATGCGCGCGGTTATGCCGGGCTATGGTTCGCGTCGTGTCGCAGCCCCCGCTCCGCGCCGTCGTCACCGATTACGTCTGGCCGTCGCTCGATATCGAGCGCGAGATCCTGTCCCGGATCGGCGCCGAGCTTGTGGTGGCGCAGACGGGCGACGAGGACGAGCTCGTCGAGCTCGCGGCGGACGTCGACGCGATCCTGACCAACTGGAAGCGTGTGCCCGAGGCGGCCGTGCGGGCGGCCCCGCGCTGCGTGGTCATCGCGCGCTACGGCGTCGGCGTGGACAACATCCCCGTCGAGCTCGCGACCGAGCTCGGGATCATCGTCGCCAATGTGCCTGACTTTTGCGTCAACGAGGTCGCCGATCACACCATGGCGCTGCTCCTCGCCTGTGCGCGTCGGCTGATTCCGTTTACTTCGGAGACTCGATCGGGCGTCTGGAGCCTGGACCACGCGCCCGGCCTGCCCCGCCTGCGCGACCAGACCCTCGGCCTCGTGGGCTTCGGGCGGATCGCCCAGGCGCTCGTGCCGCGAGCGCGCGGATTCGGGCTGCGAGTGCTCGCCTACAGCCGGCGGCTCGCCGACCGCGCCGCCGAGCTCACGAGCGAGGTGGAGATCGCTCCGTCCCTGGAGGACCTGCTCGGCGCCGCCGACTACGTGTCGCTTCACGTCCCGGCGACGCCCGAGACGGCCGGCCTGATCGGACCGCGCGAGCTGGCGCAGATGAAACCGAGCGCCTACCTGATCAACACCTCGCGCGGCGCGCTGATCGACGAGCAGGCCCTGGCCCGCGCGCTCGGCAATCAGGACATCGCGGGCGCCGCGCTTGACGTGCTCTCAGAGGAGCCGCCGCCGCCCGGCTTGCCGCTCCTCGCGGCGCCGAACCTGATCGTGACCCCGCACGCCGCCTTCTACTCTGACGCCTCGATCCACGAGGTTCAGACCCGAGCCGCCACCAACGTCGCGGACGTGCTCACGGGCGATGTACCCGAGCACGTCGTCAATCCCGCCGTGCTCGAGTCCGACGCGCTCCGGATGCGCGGCCCCGCGACGCCGCGCTAAGGCGCCGCCGCCACGCTCCCGCTAGGCGCGGGCGGGCCGGGCGCGGAACACCCAGCTCGAGAGCGCCACGTATCGGCTCA
>DATBYI010000409.1:0-2228 GCA_036513815.1 Solirubrobacteraceae bacterium | reverse complement strand
GCGCTCGTCCAGGCGAAACCCCTGTACTCGTTCGAGGTGCTCACGATGGGCTCGGTCGGGCTCACGTTCGAGATGCCGCTCATCCTCCTTGGCCTGCGCGCGGCCGGGGTCATCAACGGCAGGACGCTGATCAAGTACTGGCGCTATGCCGCCGTCGTCATCGCCGTCATCGCCGCGGCGATGCCGGGCTCGGACCCGGTGACGACCGGTCTCGAAGCCGCCCCGCTCGTGCTCCTGCTGATCATCAGCATGATCGTGCTGAAGGTGGCGGACTGGCGGGCCGCCAAACGCGAGGCCGCCGCGCAGAAGCAGGGCATGGGCGACTCGCCGGGCATGGGCGACTTCTCCTAACGCCACCCGGGACTTAACGCTTTCGCAAGACTCGCGCAGCATCATCTGATCCGCACATGCTCGTGCTGATGCTGTTCGCTCTGATCGCCGGTGCGGGGACGGCGATCACCCCGTGCGTCCTGCCGGTCGTGCCGGCGCTGCTCGCGTCGAGCGCCACCGGGGGCCGCCGGCGCCCGATCGGGATCGTGGTCGGGCTTGGGGTGACGTTCACGATCGCGATCGTCCTGCTGGCACAGCTCGTCAAGGGCGTCGGCCTCGCGAGCGGCGCCGCCCGGACGCTCGCGATCGTGGTACTGATCGTGTTCGGCGTCGCCCTACTCATACCCGACCTGACCGCCCGGATCGAGGCGCCGCTGTCGCGGCTCGGCCGATTCGGCCCCAAGACCCGAGGTACCGGCTTCTGGTCTGGTCTCGGAGTGGGCGCCGCGCTCGGCTTCGTCTGCGCACCGTGCGCCGGCCCGATCCTGGCCGCCGTCACGTCGGTCAGTGCCTCGAGCGGCGCCAACGCCCGCGTCGTCCTCGTCGCGATCTCGTACGCGGTCGGCCTTTCGGCGGTGCTGCTGGTCTATGCGTTCGCCGGGCGGGCGGTCATCGACCGGATCCGTCGCGTCGGACGCGGGAACTCGATCAACCGTGCGCTCGGCGTCATTTTGCTGGCGACCGGGGTCCTGATGATCTTCAACGTCGACGTCCGCTTCGAGGAGGACCTGGCCAAGGACACGAGCCTGCCGGCAGTCTTGGTCGACCCGACGCGGTCGCTCGAGAACTCGGGCGCCGTTCAGAAGCGCCTCGCCTCGCTGCGCCCGACCTCGCGCTTCCTCACGGCCCAGAAGGAGGCGTCGGTCAAGCCCGTCCCAACCGCGGCCGAGCGCGAGGTCGCGATTCCGGGCGTCAAAACGCCGTCGCTCTCCGACCTCGGCACCGCTCCCAACTTCACCGGCACCGAGGACTGGTTCAACACGCCCGGCGACCGCCCGCTCAGCCTGACCCAGCTCCGCGGCCACGTCGTCCTCGTCGATTTCTGGACGTACACGTGCATCAACTGCCTGCGCACGCTGCCGTTCCTCAAGGGGCTCTATGCCCAATACCACCGCTACGGCCTGGACATCGTCGGCGTCGAGACGCCGGAGTTCACCTTCGAGCAGGAGGCGAGCAACGTACGGCAGGCGATCGCGTCGGACGGGATCAAGTACCCGGTCGTCCAGGACAACCAGTACGGGACCTGGAACGCCTACCAGAACCAGTACTGGCCGGCCGAATACCTGATCGACGCCAAGGGGCAGGTCCGCCACGTCCAGTTCGGCGAGGGCAACTACAAGGAGGACGAGGCGGCGGTCCGCGCGCTCCTGGCCGACGCCGGCGCCACCAGCCTGCCGCCGCCGATGACCGCCAGCGCGATCATGGCCTCGGCCGGGCTCGGCACCCCGGAGACCTACCTCGACGACCAGCGATCGCAGGGTTTCGCGACCCCGATCCAATCCGGCGTGCGCCGTTACACAGGGTCTTCGAACGTCGGGCTGAACCAGTTCTCGCTGAAGGGCATCTGGTGGGCCACCTCAGAGTCGCTCATGCCCGTCGGCGGCACCGCTTCAATTACCGGCGGCGTGCAGGCCGCCAAGGTCTACCTGGTCCTCACCTCGAACGGGAACGTTCCCCGTCAGGGCCGCGTCCTCCTCGACGGGCAGCCGATCCCGAACGCCCACGCCGGCGCCGACGTAAAGAACGGCGTGCTCACCGTCACGGGCGAGCGGCTTTACTCGCTCGTCTCGTTCCCCACCGCGCAGCAGTTCACGTTCACCGTGGAGCTGCCGCCCGGCGTGAGCGCCTACGACTTCACCTTCGGGTAAGGCGCCGCCGCCGGCGCCGCCGCTCGGCGC
>DATBYI010000408.1:0-3128 GCA_036513815.1 Solirubrobacteraceae bacterium | reverse complement strand
CAAGATCTCCTTGGATCGCGCCCAGGGCGGGCTCCGGGCCCGGGAGTGCACGGCGGGGCGCAGCGAGGACAGCTGGCTGGTGCTGGGAGCGTCGCGAGGCGAAGGCGGAATCTTGGGCGAGGGAGTCCGGCAGGCGCATCTACGCGACCCGACCTACGGCCCGGCCCTCCGGGCCGCCAGGGAGTTCTGCCCCGATGGCGGTTGAGATCGAGGTCGTCGAGGATCCGGCCCGGGCTTGCGCCGCGATGCTCGTCGGGGTCGCCGCCGGCGGCGGACACCTCGTACTGACCGGGGGATCGACGCCGAAGGCGGCGTACGGCGAGTTCGTCGAGGCGGTGCGGACGGTCGGGATCGACGTGTCTCGGTGCACGATGTGGTTCAGCGACGAGCGCTGTGTGCCACCCGAGGACGAGCGCTCGAACTACGGGATGGTTCGAGCGTCACTGCTCGAGCCGCTCGGCGATCTGCCGCACCCGGTCGTCCGCCGGATGCGGGGCGAGCTGGGTCCCGCGGAGGCCGCCGAGGAGTACGAAAGCGAGCTGCGCGCCGCGGGTCCGCCACGGTTCGACCTCGTGTTGCTCGGGATCGGGCCGGATGGCCATCTCGCTTCGATGTTCCCCGATCAGGCGTCGCTGTCCGAGCGCTCGCGGCTGGTGTTGGGGGTGGAGGAGGCGGGCTGGGAACCGTACGTCCCCCGGGTCACCCTGACCTTTCCCGCGTTGGCTGATGCGCGTCAGATCGTCTTTCTGGCGACGGGAGCGTCTAAGGCCGAGCCGATCGCGGCCGCGTTCGGACCGAACGCCAAGCCTGACCCACACGTGCCGTCGTCGCTGCTGCCCACGATGGCGAAGGACATCCTGCTGCTGCTCGACCGCGACGCGGCGGCTGGTCTTGGGCGGGGCGCGTGAGTTCGGTCATCGGCGTCGATCTGGGAGGCACGAAGGTGATCGTGGCCTGCCTGCGGGGAAACCAGCTCAGCGAGTCGTGGCTCGAGCCGACCGACCGATCGGCCAGCACGGCGCTGATCGATCAGCTCGTGGCGATGGTGCAGCGCATCCGCTCCGATGATCTGACCGCGGTGGGGATCGGTGTCCCGTCGATCGTGGAGTTCTCGACGGGCCGGGTCGTGTCGTCGGTCAACATCCCACTGACCGACGTGCCGCTCCGCCAGGCCTTGGGTGAGCGTCTCGGCGTACCGGTGTTCGTCGACAACGACGCCACCGTCGCCGCGCTCGCGGAGGCCCACGACTCGGAGCTGCGGCTCGTCGCCCAGAACCTCGTCATGATCACGGTCGGAACCGGGGTGGGAGGGGGGATCGTGCTCGGCGGCCGGATCTACCGCGGCGCCACCGGCGGTGCCGGCGAGCTCGGGCACACGATCGTGGGGCTTGGGTTGGACAACGCCAAGCGCGTCCCCGAGCCGGGTGAGCGGTTTCCGCAACCGGGATCGCTCGAGTTCGTGGCCGCCGGTCATGCGTTGGACCGGCTGGCGGCCGGGGCAGCCGAGGAGCACCCGGAGTCCTCGCTCGGCCAGCTCAAGGCGCAGGGGAAGCCCGTGCTCGGGGCGGAGGCGGTCGAGGCGGCTCAGGCGGGCGATCCCGCCGCAGGCGAGATAGTCGAGCTCTGGGCTGAGCGCGTGGGAATCGGAATCGCCAACGCCATCAACACGTTCGACCCCGAGGAGGTGGTTATCGGGGGAGGGGCGGCCCGCGCCGGTGACCTGCTGCTCGAGCCGGCGCGACGGGTGGCGCTGAAATACGTGGTACCGGGCCTGGGCGGGCGGACGAGCATCCGTCTCGCCTCGCACGGGGTGCGGGCCGGCGTGCTGGGGGCCGCACTGCTGGCCCTGCATGAGTTCGAGGCGTCGACCGCCCGCGATCGTTCGAACGGGCCGGCGGCGACGCTCACGGCACACGAGGAAGCGAGCGGGTCCTGAGGCGCCGCCGCCAGGCGCCGCCGATAAATTCCCCTCATGACCAAACGAGTGATCGAGTGCAACACATGCGGCGAGCCGCTGGCCGCCGCGACTGACGAGGAGCTGCTCGGCCAGATGGTCGACCACTACGAGCGCGAGCATCCCGACCGGACGCTCGAAGCCGAGCAGGCGCGCGAGACAATCGCGATGGAGGCGTACGACGCCGCCGACGCGTAGGGTGTGGCGAAACCGCGACTTGGGGGTGAGGAGTGGAGATCGTTCTGGTCCGCCACGGCGAGACCGAATGGAGCCGTAGCGGGCAGCACACCAGCCATACCGACTTGCCGCTGGTGGAGGAGGGACGCAGGCGAGCCGTCGCGCTCGGCCCGTTGCTCGCGAAATGGGATTTCTCCTTGGTCCTCACCAGTCCGCTGCGGCGCGCGCGCGAGACATGCGAGCTCGCCGGATACGGAGACCGCGCCGTCCTGTGCGATGACTTGCACGAGTGGGACTACGGCGAGTACGAGGGATTGACCACGCCCCAGATCTGGGAGCGGAATCCCGGCTGGAGCCTGTGGACCGACGGGTGCCCCGGCGGCGAGCAGCCCGCTGAGGTAGGCGCGCGGGCGGACCGCGCCCTGGAGCGGCTTCAGGGCGGCGGCGGCGACGCTCTCGCCTTTGCGCACGGCCACATCCTCCGGGTCGTCGCCGCGCGCTGGACCCGCATGGACGTGTCGGCCGGCGCCCGGTTCGCCCTCAAGGCGGGCGCGCTGTCGGTGCTCGGGTTCGAGCGACAGACCGAGGTCATCCAGGTGTGGGATAGGGAGTCCTAGCGCGGAGCCTCGTCTCTGCCGGGGGGCGCTCGTCGCGCCGCCGGGCATGACGTTTGTCACCCCTGATTTCGGCCGCTCGCCACTTACGGGGGGGCCCGATCGAGCCTAGCCTGACTGGCATGGCTAAGACTCAGACACAGACAAACGGACTCGCCATCGAGGTGCGCGGCCTGCGCAAGTCCTACGGCGAGGTAGATGCTGTACGCGGGGTGAGCTTCGAGGTCTCGCGGGGTGAGGTGTTCTGTCTGCTCGGGCCCAACGGCGCCGGCAAGACGACGACCGTGGAGATCCTCGAGGGTTACCGCACGCGCACGGGCGGCGAGGCCAGAGTGCTCGGGATGGATCCGGCCCACAGCGAGCGCCGGCTGCGGCAGCGAGTC
>DATBYI010000407.1:0-2249 GCA_036513815.1 Solirubrobacteraceae bacterium | reverse complement strand
GCGCCGACGCAGATGCCGCCGTCCTCGTGGCGGAACGTCGCCAGGTACGCGAACAGGACGATCACGAGGCCCGCGAACACCGTCCCGATCACCCAGCCGCGAACCGTCCGGAACTTCGTCCACTCGGCGTGGACGAGCTGTCCGAAGGCCCCGCCGTCCTCACGGGCGAGCGCGCTCACCGCTCCGCCCCGGCCGCTCGGAACTCAACGGCGCCCCGGGTCAGCTCCATGTACGCCTCTTCGAGGGTCGAGCGGTGAACCGTCACTTCCGAGAAGGGCACGCCGGCCTCTCCGAGAACGCTCACGATTCGCTCCGAGGAAAGCCCGGACACGGTCAGGGCGTCGGGGCCGGTGGCCGCGACGGTGGCGCCCGCGTTAGCGAGCGCTCTCATCGAGTTGTCGCGGGCCGCCGTGCGGAGCGCCACCCGTCCCGCCGAGGCAGTGGCGATCAGCTCCGCGACGCTCGTATCGGCGATGAGCTGGCCACGGCCGATGACGACGAGATGGGTGGCGGCGTCCTCCAGCTCGCTCATGAGGTGGCTCGACACAAGCACGGCGCGGCCCTCTGCCGCGAGCGAACGCAGGAACTCGCGCATCCACGCGATCCCCTCGGGATCCATGCCGTTGAACGGCTCGTCGAGGATCAGCACGGCGGGATCGCCGAGCATCGCCGCCGCAAGCCCGAGCCGCTGGCGCATCCCGAGCGAGAACCCCCCGGCCTTGCGCCGCGCCACGCCGTCCAGCCCGGACTGCTTGATCACCTCGTCGACGCGCCGGGCACCGAGTCCCTGCGAATGAGCGAGCCACAAGAGGTGGTTGCGCGCGCTCCGGCTCGGTTGCAGCGCTGCGGCGTCGAGCAACGAGCCGACCTGACGGAGGGGACGGACCAGGCTCGCGTACGGCCGGCCGCCGATCAGCGCGCTCCCATCGTCGATCGCGTCGAGCCCGAGGATGACCCGAAGCGTCGTCGACTTGCCGGCCCCGTTGGGCCCGACGAACCCGGTGACGCTGCCGGGCCCGACGCGGAAGGAGAGCCCGTCGAGCGCCAGCGTCGACCCGAACCGCTTCCGTACCGCGTTGACTTCGATCGTCGCGTCCATGCCACGGCAAGCTACGCGGACGGGGCGGCCTTGTCGTCGCGCCAGAGAGCCATCTTTACCGTCGTCATCGCGAGCTACCGGCCCGGGCCCCATCCCTCCTGCGAGCTAGGACCGAATCACCGGCAGGAGGGATGTTCGCGCCTGCGGCAGGGGCGACAATGATCGGCGTGGTTGAAGCGCACGGCGCGACGCGAGCACGGATAGGGCGGCGGAGGTGGACCGGAGGGGTCTCGGTGCCGTCGGTGCACGTCCCGGCCGGTATCTCGCTCTGCCTCCTGGCCGTGGCGGAGGCGATCGTGCGATCGGCTCTCACGGGCGTCAGCGTGGAGCGCGCCGTCGTGCTCTGCCTGATCGCGGCGGCCACGGTCGCGCCGCTCCCGCTGATGGCCGAGCGGCCGGCCGCCGTCGTCGCCGTCTGCGCGGCCGTCGCGTCGGTGGTCTTCTTCCACACGCTGACGGTCTCCGCGCTCGTCGCCCAACTCGCCGTCCTCTACCGGCTGGGCCGGTGGGCCGGGGCGGGCAGCGCGACGCAGGCGATCGCGCTCGCGCTGCCCCTCAGCTTCCTCGTGCTCGCGCTCGTCCGCCCGGTGCCGCAGGCCTCCGAGACCGGCGTGCTCGTCCTGCTCCTATCGGCACTCGCGCCGGCGGCGGCGTTCTTCGGGGTCGCGCGCAGGGCGCGCGGCGAGGCGCTTCGCCACGATGCCGCCCGTCGAGCCGCGGCGGGGGATCTGCTCGAGCATGCCGCTCGCGGCGAGCGGGCCAGGATCGCACGCGAGCTGCATGACGTCGTGGCGCACCACATCTCGATGATCGCGGTGCAGGCCGAAACGGCGCGCCTCACTACGCCCGGGATGCCGCCCATCGGCGCGCGATCGCTCGGCGCGATCGGCGACACCGCCCGCGCCGCGCTCACCGAGATGCGCCGGCTGCTCGGAGTCCTGCGCGAGGACGCCGAGCTCGACGGCCCGGAGCTCGCGCCTCAGCCCAGCCTCGGGCAGCTGAACCGGCTGCTCGACCAGACGCGCGACGCCTCGGGGTCGGCGGCCCGGCTGATCCTCTCCGGACGGCCAAGGGGGCTCGATCCGGGTGTCGAGCTCGCCGCGTACCGGATCGTCCAGGAGGCGCTCACCAACGCCCGCCGGCACGCCCC
>DATBYI010000406.1:0-2474 GCA_036513815.1 Solirubrobacteraceae bacterium | reverse complement strand
AAACGTGGCTATCGATACGTATAGAACGTAGTATTTGCTACGCTTCGAACGTGGCATCCGGTAACCCATTCGTCTTCCAGCGGCCCGTCGACGACCTGATCGACCGCGAGAACGAGCTGCGACGCCTGCTCGATCTCGCCGCAGGCGCACACTTCATGCGTCTCAGCGCCCCCAGACGCTACGGCAAGACCACGCTCATTCGCCGGCTGCGCATCGAAGCCGAACTGCAACTCGAGATGACGACGATCATCGTCGACTTCAGCCGCGTACTGTCCCTCGGCGACGTCACGGTGCGACTCGAGGACGCATACCGGCGCGCCACCGACGGCCCGATACGCAAGGCCGTACGGACACTGACGCGATCGTGGAACCTCGGCGTCTCCCTCGGCGCTGGCGGGATCGCGGCCAAGCTCGAGGCCGAGCCCAAGACTGACCCGCTGCCCGCACTGCACCGCCTGCTGGAGCTCCCCCGCGAAGCGTACGAGCGCACCGGGCATCGCGTCCTGGTCGCCTTCGACGAGTTCCATGAGGTTCTGCGGCTTGACGGCCTCGACGGTCTCATCCGCAGCCACGTTCAGCACCACGGCGAGGCAGCGAGCTACCTGTTCGCCGGCTCCGAGCCCGGACTGATGAACCAACTCTTCGGCGAGCGCGAGCGCCCGCTGTTCGGGCAGGCAGCGCCCGTGGACCTCGGCGAGCTTCCCACCGATGCGCTCGGCGCTCACATCGAACAACGTTTCACCGAGACCGACCGCGACCCCGGCGAGGCCCTCGACGCGCTGCTGGAACTCGTCCAAGGCCACCCACAGAGAGCAATACTCATGGCGCACTACCTCTGGGAGCACACCCGCCCGCAGCACCCCGCCACGCTCACCGAGTGGCAAGTAGCGCTCGACGAGGTAACTAACTCGCTCGCCGAGGGCTTCGAGCGATTCCTCGACGTCCTCCCCGCCCTGCAGGTGCGTGTCCTGTTCGCGCTCGCGCTCTCCCCCCACGGACTCAACTCCAACTACACTCAAGCACGCTACGGGCTGCCCGAGGGCGGCGCGGCCAACGACGCGCGAGACGCACTCGTCCGCCGCGGCGAGGTTCTCAGCAACCCCCACCGAATCACCGACCCCCTGCTGCGACACTGGCTCCGCCAACGACGGCGCCCACCAGAATCCGTGGATCCACGCCCGATCGATTGAGCCCGAGATCCGTCCAAGATCAATCCTGCAATACGACCGCAGGCGTAACCCCGGCCTCCCAGATACCCAGGTATCGTGATGATCGCGGCTTCAGCAGGTCGAAGTGCGCACCCTGGATCGCGACGGCGCCGAACACGGCGATGGCTCCGGTCGCTGCGACGCCGATCGCCCTGGAGCGCACGGCGCTCGACAGCGACACGCCGTCGACCGCGCGCACACACGGGCTCGCCCCCGATGGCGGGGTAGTGCTTGAGCAGATCGGCTAGCTCTAGCATCGATGGAGCCGGGGATGCGGGGTGGATTCGCTGGCTACAATTTGGGCATGGCGACGAAGCGGAGAGCAAAGCCACAGGGCCCGTGGACAGCCGAGGAGATCGCCCGTAACGAGCGAGCGAACAAAGCTCAGGTTGCTCATGACCGTGCGCGTGGCGTGAGCTCAAACCTGGAAGAGGCTGTTGCGCTGAGCAAGTTCGCCAACCGCTTCTCCAAGGCGTTCCGCCATGCCCGACGCGCTTGACCCCCTGCCGCTGCTGCGAGCTCTGCACGAGCGGGGCATCGAACACATCGTCGTCGGTGGCTTCGCGGTGAACGCGCACGGGTTCATCCGTGTAACTAAGGATCTCGACGTCGTCCCGAACCCCGGTCAGGGGAACCTCGGAAGACTCGCTGAGCTGCTGGGAGATATCAACGCGAGCATCTTGGACACGGGCGACTTCACTGCTGATGAGATGCCGGCCGACCCGACGCGCACCTCGGATCTTGCAATGGGGGGAAACTTCTGCCTGCTTACGGACGTCGGGCGCCTCGATGTCATGCAGTGGCTGACCGGACTCAAGACCGAAGATCTCTACGGCGAGCTTACCCCAGATGCGATCGAGGGAGAGATAGATGGCATCCCGGTACGAGTCTGCAGTCTCGAGCACCTGCGCGCAATGAAGCGTGCCGCCGGTCGCCCGCAAGATCTGGAGGACCTGAGGCGACTTGCCGATGCGTGAGTCGGGTATACGACTTCTACCGGGTTTGCGGGTCATCACACAGACCTTGTTATGACCGTCTCCGTCGCGTTCGTCCGCGTTGGTCAGTCTCGCGATCGTCACCCACGCGGCGGCGGCGATCGTCGCTATCCCCGGCTACCAGGATTGATCTTGGAGGCAGCTCGGGCTCAATCGATCGGCCGCGGATCTACGGGTTCTGGTGGGCGCCGTCGTTGGCGGAGCCAGTGTCGCAGCAGGGGGTCGGTGATTCGGTGGGGGTTGCTGAGAACCTCGCCGCGGCGGACGAGTG
>DATBYI010000405.1:0-21817 GCA_036513815.1 Solirubrobacteraceae bacterium | reverse complement strand
CACCTTGAAGTCTTGGTTGACGAACACGTGATGCGGCCAGTTGACACCGATCATGTGGACCTCGTAATCGCCGTTGCCCAGCTGCACAACCCGGTCCACGACACCACCAGCGTACGACTTCAATGCGGCCTCAGTGGCTTCGTTCGCCTTGGTTCCGCTGACCAGCGTGCCCGAGCCCTGCGTGTAATCCGCGGGGATCTGACCCACGCTCTTTGACTTGTCGTCCGAGCCCTTGTTGAACGCAGCCACGTTCGCCGAGGCTTGCTGGAGGCTGATCGTCGGCCCCACGATCACCTCAGAGGCGGTAACCGTCGTACTGTCGACGTCGCCGAACACGAGGACCGTCTTGCCTTGAGTGACAGCGCTGGACGCGGCGCTGCTGGTGCCCTCCTCGTACACCGTCGACGAACTCTCCTTGACGGTCACCTTCCCACCCGTCGGTGTCGACAACGTGAAGCTCGAGGACGACACGCCGCTGACGGTGCCGAGCGACCCGCCCGCGGCGTTCGTCGATCTCGCGTTAGACCCGCCACCCGAACCGCCACCGCCAGCAAACCCGCCCGAGCCGCTGCTGCTGGCCGCGGCGGTCGCGGTGGTCGCGGCGGCCGGCGAGCTCGATGAACCACCGCACGCCGCCACCCCGACGCCTAGGCCCAACACGGGGACGATGAACCCAACGGTCGCCCCAAGGCGGCGCCTGCTCCACACCCGCCACCGCCGATGCGCATGGCCAGAATCCCGGGCAGACGACGCAGTCGACCCCTGACCGGCTGTTTCGCTGTGACTCTTCATTCCTACTGCGCTCCAATCTGGTCGGTCTCAGGTTCCGACCGGCACTTTGGTCGGCGCTGCTGGCGGCCGACTGGGAGCGAGCTGTGGATTACCTGTGATAAGACGACAGACGCGCTCAAGCACGAGGCGCTGCTAGCCCCCGACAAGCAAATAGACGTTTGGGCGCCCCTGGGACTCCGTCCTTGCCTCGCCGTCGAGCCGAAACCGGTCGACGCGCCGGCGCGACCACGAAGGAAGCCTCTCGCAACGGCAACGGCAACGGCAACCACCAGGCTCCGGCATCACCAACACGGAAGCCGTCCGGGGCGGATGGACGTCCCCGCCCGACGAGGACAAGCCGGACGGGAAAGCGGCCGGCTACAGATGGCGCCGCATCTCGTCCAGTTTCAGGCGTGAGCCCATCCCGGCCCTGCCGACCCGGGCGCCCGCGACGCCAGCGCGTCGAAGACCGGCTGTAGAGCGGTACGCGCGGAGCCCGGGCCAGAGGCCAGGATGGTTAGCTCACCCTCCTCGGCGGGATGAGTGCTGCCGGAGACGGGCACGTCGACGAGCGTGACCGCGCTGGCGTCGGCGACTTCCGCCAGCTGGTCTCCCTCGGCCGCTCCCGCGCTGCTCGTCTGCAGGTAGATCGTGTCCTTGGGCCAATCGTCGAGCGGCTCCACCACCTCGAGCACGATCTCCGCGGTTGGGAGCATCGTGATTACAACGCCAGCGCTGCTTACGACCTCACCTGGCCCGGTGTTCTGCTGCGCCCGCGACGGGTCGGGAGATCCGGCATGCGCGGGATGACCTCGCATACATTGCGCTCGTAGAACGAGTTCTGGGATGAGTCGGGCTGGATCTCATGACGCGAGCACCGTCAGCTTCCGTAGGGCTCCACCGTCTTCGGACGCGGTTCGGATGGCGTTCGCACGTGCGCTGAGGAGGGTCTCGAGGTGAGAGAGGTTCGCGAGATGCTCGCTGGCCAACAGGAGTGCGACCCCGCCGCTGACCGCCGCCTCGCTGTGGTCGCGCGCCTCGTCGCGCACGCACGAGAGAAGCTGGCCGGCGCCATCTGCGTCGTGGATCTGCGGTGGCGGCACGGCGCCGCCGTTCACCAGTGAGAATCCGAATGCGCTGTACCAGGTGTGGAGGGCTTGTAACTCACGATCGAGGTTATGCCCGCAGCTGCCGTGCCGGGCGTCACCATCGGCCATGCGCGCAAGTGCGGCGAGCGACTCGGCTGCGCGCCGGACTCGCGACGCGCCGCCGACGAGCGCAGCGATGTCCTCTGGGTTGACCCGTGTCGCCGAGCGCTCGCCGAGGTATTGACGAAACGCTTCGTCGAGGCGGCGGACGGCAACGCCAGCGGCGCGCGCTGCAGGTGCGGGATCCCCCGAGCTCGGCCCTTCGATCAGTTGCCGCGCGGTGGCGAGGAGGTAGTCCGCGGTGCGCGCGTACGCCGTGGCGAGGTCCTGGCGGACAAGGGCGGCGGCCCCGCGGGGCCAGAACAGCAGCCCGACCACGAGGCTGATGGCAAGGCCGATCGCGACGTCCTCGGCGCGGACCAGGCCGACCCTCCAGCCGACGGGCGCCAGGAGGTTGAAGAGCACGAGCACGAACACGGTGAAGCCGGCTTGGCCCACGGCGAACGAGATCGCCCGCGGTGCATAGGCGGCCAAAAACACCGCGACCGGCAACACCGCCCACAGCACTCCGTGGTCGGTGCCGATCGTGATCACGAGTCCCGCGCCGACGACGAGCCCCACCGCGGTGCCGGCGAGTGCGCTGAGGATCGACCTGCCGGTCCCTAGCGCGTTTGATCGAAGCACCGAGAGCGTCCCGAGCACAACCCAGAAACCGTGCTGGACCCCCGTCCGCTGCGCGATGTAGACGCCGATCGCGAGCCCGGCCGCACCACGCAGACTGTTCTGGAACCAGACCGAGGCGACGCTTCCGTGCTCGCGCACACGTTGCTCGGTCGCTCGTAGCAGGGCGCGCTTCGGCCCCGATCCGGGCTCTGGCCAATCGAGCTCGGGTGCGTCCCCTCCGGCCGCGCGCAGTGCGTAGCCGACGACCTGGCGGGCGGAGTAAGTCACCGCCCGGATTTGGAACGGCGGCTCCAAGGCCTCGGCCACCGAGCTGGCAGGCACGTCGGAGGCCAGGTCCGGCAGACGCTTCACCAGGGCGGGCGCGACCGCGTCAAGCGCAGCGTCCAGGCGCGCGAAATCTGGACGTGCCTCACGACCCTCGAGTCGATCGGCCCCGGCACGGAGCGCGGACGCCGCTGCCGCCATCGCTTCTCCACTCTCCATCGCCCAAGCGCGGTCGGGCGCCCCAGGTTCGGCTGGCACCAAGAGTAGGGAGAGAAGCCAGTCGAGCTCGCCGGGAAGCGAGGCTAGCGCAGCCAAGGGGCCGGTCGGACCCGTCGGGCGCTGCTGGGTGCCGCGCAAGCGCCGCTCGAGACTCTCGACCTCCTCGCGGGCGACGCTTGCGCGTTCGGGCAGGTTGTCCGAGTCCGCGTCCAATACCTCGGCAACGCTGCGAACGGCGTCCGCGGCCTCGTGGTGAAGGTCGGCACCTCGACGCAGCGGCCATAGGAGCATGACCGCGAGGATCGACGCACCGCTCGCCAGGCCCCAGCCCGCGAGGCGGGCAGGGATCATGGAGTCCGCCGCCGGAACCGTCGCGGGAAGGACGAAAATGAGGATGGCCGCGGGCGCGCCCGCCGAGACGTATCCGCTGAACACGCCCGAGAACAACACGCCAAAGCCGACGACCGCCATCGCGGCAGCGGCGAGCCACGGGCTGCGGGAGCACAGTGTCCCGAGCGTGATGAACACGGCACCGGTGGACCCGAGCGCGAGGTACGCGAGCACGCGAGTTCGCCACGGGCCTGAGAACTGGGCCAGGACGAGCAGCGCGAAGGATCCGAAGGCCGCGAACAGCGCGGTGGTCGGATTCCCGATCACCTTGTCCGCAAACGCGAACACGGCGGGTAGCACGATCGCGGCGCGCCCGGCGCGCCTCAGAGCCGTGCGGTCCAGCACGACTAGCGATGACACGTCGGCTCTCCAACCTCGGACCATGGCCCGCGACATGCGCTCGCTCAGGTTTCTCGGTCGAGGGGTGTCCCCATTGCAGCCATCGCCTCCTGGGCTTTGGCTGGGCCTCGCAGCACGTACGCCACGCCTACGGCGATGACGGCACCGACCGCAGGCCCAATCAGGTAGACCCACCAGGTCGACAGGTTGCCGATCGCGACGTCGGGGCCGAAGCTGCGGGCCGGGTTCATCGAGGCACCGTCGTACGGGCCGCCCATGGTGCCCCACGCCATGATGTACGCGCCGACCGCGAGCGGCACGAAGGGGCCGTTGAGCTTAGGCCCGTTCGCGAGGTTGAGAATCATCAGCACGAGGCCGAAGGTGATCACCGCCTCGAACCCCGCCGCCGCCCAGGACCCGCCGGGCTGGGGGATGGTCGCGGCCATGTTCCCGTGCAATCCGAAGAATGCCCGGGCCAGCAGCGACCCGCCCACAGCGGCGACGAACTGGACCGCCCAGTACGCCGACGCCATCACCCAGTTCATGTCCTTGCGCAGCGCGAACGCAAGCGTCGTCGCGGGATTGAAGTGAGCCGAGATATCTCCCAGGAAGTACACGGCCACGACGAGCCAGAGCGCCGAGATCGCCGAGAGCACAAATACCGTTTGCCACGGTTCGAGATGTCCGCCTCCGTAGCGAGCGAGGACGGCTGCGCCGCCGGAGAGGACGAACGTCAGGCCTGCCACGCCGATGAATTCGGCCAGCAATCGTCGGAGCCGATGGTTGGGGTTGGTCCAGTCGGCGTAGCCGCGCTGTCCGCCAATTGAGGCGATCAGGGCGGCCTTGCCAATCGGCTCATCGGTTGAGCCCCGGAGTTGAGACGACGCCGCCGTGCCTCCGTTTTTCTTGGGTGGAGATGAGGTCGGCGACCGGCCGAGTTGTTCGGTTCGCGAGCTCATCTCGGCCCTTACTGCGGCCCGGAGGCCAGATCAGCGGAGCCGCCCTGGGTCAGCGCGAGCGGATCGACGACGCGGTCATAGAGCTGTTCGCTGACTCCGTTGGCCAGGGCGGCCTGCTTCAGCGTGAGGTTCTTGTCGATGGCGTAGTGCGAGATGACCGAGGCCTTGTCGTAGCCGATGATTGGAGAGAGCGCGGTCACCATCATCACCGACCGCTCGATGTTCTCCTTCAGCTTGGGCTCGTTGAGCTCGGCGCCCTCGATCATGAACTTGCGCAGGTGGTCGCACATGTCGGCCTGGATCAGCGCCGAGTGCAGGTAGTTGTTGATCAGGATCGGGCGAAAAGCGTTGAGCTCGAAGTTCCCCTCGCAGCCGCCCATCGTCACCGCCACGTCAGAGGAGATGATCTGGATCGAGACCATCAGCATCGCTTCGGCCTGCGTCGGGTTGACCTTCCCGGGCATGATTGACGAGCCGGGCTCGTTGGCCGGCAGGATCAGCTCATGGATTCCGGTCCGGGGGCCCGAGCCCAGCCACCGCAGATCGTCGGCGACCTTGTACAGGGTCACGGCCGCGGCCTTGAGTCCCGCGTGCGCGCGGACCATCCGGTCGAGCGTTCCCTGGGCGGTGAACTTGTTGGGCGCGGTCTCAAACGGCGCGCCGGTCATGCTCGCGATCTCCGCGGCGCACTCCGCGCCGAACCCGAGCGGGGCGTTCAGCCCGGTGCCGACGGCCGTGCCTCCCATTGCCACCTTCAGCAGGCCACGGGTCGCGTGCTCAACCTCGGCAATTGCATCGTCGAGCGCTCCGACGTAGCCGGACCATTCCTGACCGACCGTCAGCGGGGTGGCGTCCTCGAGGTGGGTGCGGCCGATCTTCACTACATCAGCCCACTTCTTGGACTTGCGCTCGATCGCGTCTCGTAGCCGCCGGAGCGCCGGGATCGTCTTCCCGGTCGCCATCTCGTAGGCCGCGATGTGCATCGCCGTCGGGAACGTGTCGTTGCTTGACTGCCCCATGTTCACGTGGTCATTCGGGTGGACGGGCTCCTGCGAGCCGAGCGTCCCCCCTAACAGCTGAATGCAGCGGTTGGATATGACCTCGTTGACGTTCATATTGGACTGGGTTCCTGACCCGGTCTGCCACACGTACAGCGGGAAGTCCTCGTCGAGCTTTCCAGCGATCACCTCGTCGCACACCCGCTGGATCAGATCGCCCTTCCACTCGGGCATTCGACCCGCGCGCGCGTTGACGATGGCCGCCGCCTTCTTGACATACCCGTACGCGTGATAGACCTCTTTCGGCATCCGGTCGTTGCCGATGTCGAAATGCTCGAGACTGCGCTGCGTCTGCGCGCCCCAGTACCGGTCGGCCGGAACGTCAACGTCACCGAGGCTGTCGAACTCGCGCCGAAACCCAGTGGCATCAAGGCCAATCGGTAGGTCGAGGACCTTTGGCCTCGCCTCGCTAGTGGCAGTCATGTTGGTCTCCTCCTATCCTCATCCGAGGGTGGTCTGGGGTTTACAGGTATGCGGTTGCGGTCCTACCTCGAACCGGGATGGGCGGCGCATCACCTCACCTGATTGGCCGGTACTCGGCCTGCCACATCGCGCCCTGAACCGCCTGCACCGGATCGGTAAGGTCCGCCCGGGCGGCCCTGTCCTCGATCGCCTTCCTCGCTACCGCCACGGCGACGGTCGCGGAGGTGGCGCGCATGTTCTCCACGTCGGGCAACAGTCCCGCGCCAGCCCGATTGACATCGACGAGGCTGGCGACCGCGTCCGCCGCGGTCAATAGCATTCCATCGGTCACGCGGCTCGCCCGCGCAACGATCGTTCCCAGCCCGATCCCGGGATAGACCAGCGCGTTGTTCGCCTGGCCGATCACGTAGTCGACGCCCTTATATGAAACCGGCGGCCACGGCGTACCTGTCCCGAGCAGCCCCCGTCCGTCGGTCCACTTGATCACGTTCGCCGGAACCGCCTCGATCAGCTCGGTCGGGTTCGACAACGGGAAGATCATCGGCCGCTCGACACCCTTGGCCATCTCCCGGACGACGTGCTCGGTGAACGCGCCACCGACGGTTGAGGTCCCAACGATGATCGTTGGATGAACCTTGGCGACGACCTCGGCCAGGCCGATCGCCCCGTCAGCCCCCCAGTTCGCCACCTCTGAACGAGGCCTGGCGTACGGCTCCTGGAAGTCGCGCAGGTCGCTCATGTCGTCGACCAGCAAGCCCTGCTTATCGACGCACCAGAACCGGCGCGTCGCGTCCCCCTCGCTCAGACCGTCGGCGATGATCACGGCGCGGATCTGGTCAGCAATCCCCACGCCCGCGGTACCGGCGCCGAAGATCACCACCCGCTGCTCGCGCGCTCGCGTCCCGGCGATGCGCATCCCGACCAGCACGCCCGCGAGAGTGATCGCGCCAGTACCCTGCACGTCGTCGTTGAACACCGGTGCCTGATCGCGGTACTCATTGAGGATCCGCCTCGCATTCGAGGGGCCGAAGTCCTCGAAATGCAAAAGCGCATTCGGGAACAGCCGGGTTGCGGTCTCGATGTACGTCTTGATCAGCTCGTCATACCGCTCGCCGCGCACCCGGCTGTGTCGGTTCCCGACGTACAGCGGGTCATTCAGGAGCGACTCGCGATCAGTGCCGACGTCGAGCATCACCGGAATCACCCGATCGGGGTCGATCCCGGCCGCAGCCGTGTAGACGGCCAGCTTGCCGATCGAGATGTCCATCCCATTCGCGCCCCAGTCGCCGATCCCGAGAATCTCCTCCGCGTCGGTCGCGACGAGCAGATCGACGTCATCGCCGTCGAGGCCGTAGTTGCGAAGCGCGGTCTCGACACCGTCGACGTCGTCGATCGAGAGATAGACACCATTGGGTCGCTGGAACTCGTGGCTAAAGCGTTCGATCGCCTGTGCCACCACCGGGTCATAAACGACCGGGAGCATCTCCTTGAGATGGTCCGCGAGCAGCTTGTAGTAGAGAACCTCGTTGCGATCGCGCAACCCGGCGAGAAACTCGTTCTTCGCCAAATCGGTCGGTCTCGCGAGATATTGCTCATACGAACGCTTAGCCTGGTCCTCCAGCGACTGCACGGCCGCAGGGAGCAGACCCTCCAGCCCGAGCGCCGAACGCTCTTGGACCGTAAACGCCGTCCCCCGGTTCAAACGAGGATCGCTCAACAGCTCTCGGCCGTGGGAAATGGACGTGGTCGTCGCCATGGTTCTCCTTCGGGTTCGTGGTTGCCGACATCGATCAGCGCGGCAAGTCCTCGAGAAACGAGATGCTTTCGGGGCCGGTGCCGGGAGAAAAGCTCCTCGTCCCATACGTGCATTCGCACGAGGATCAGGCTCGCACAGGCGCGCGGGGCCGTACATACCGATCTAGCGGATACGTCCGGCCGAGTTCCAGACTGGCGGGTATCGGAATCCGTACCTGACTACCCGGATGGGCGGCATCGGCGAACGCATGCTTTTCGCGCGGCAATGGTGTGTTTTCCTTACCTGCCCGCGGATGGGAGGCCGGGATGATTGATTGCGTGAACCGATCCGTTCTGATCGTCGACGACGACCCTGAGTTCCGCTCGCTCGCCGCACGCCTGTTGGCCGCCAGCGGCCTAACGGTTGTCGGCGAGGCCGACAGCGTCTCGGCGGCGTTATCCGCCGCCTATCGCCTCAAACCCTCGGCCGTGTTGGTCGACGCTGAGCTCCCGGACGGCGACGGAATCAGACTCGCCGGCGACCTCGCCGCGCTGCCGTGGTGCCCGCGGATCGTTCTCACCTCGATCGAGCCGGACATCGCGACCGCCGACAACGCGCGACGCGCCGGCGCCAAGGCGTTCTTGAAGAAGGTCGAGCTGGCCAACGCCCCGCTTGCACAATTGCTCGGCGACGAATAGCAAACAGCCTCCGTCTCGCGGTACGGTTGCCCCATGTCAGGGCCGCTGCGCGTGGTGATCGGCGAAGACGACCTTTTGCTGCGCGAGGGGATCGCCCGACTCCTCACCGAGTCCGGACTCGACGTCGTCGCCCAGGCCGGGGACGCCGAGGACCTTCTCCGCAAGGGCCTCGCTCACCGTCCGGCCGTTCTCATCGCTGATGTCAACATGCCTCCGGGCCACGGAGACGACGGTCTGCGGGCGGCGATCGAGGTCCGCCGCCGGCGCCCCGAGACCGGCGTGCTCGTGCTCTCCCAGTTCTTCGACGAACGCTACGCGCTCGAGCTGATCGGGGACCGTGCCGAGGGAGTCGGGTACCTGCTCAAGCAGCGGGTGGGGGCGGTCGAGAGCTTCGTCGATGCAGTTACCCGCGTCGCCGAAGGCGGGACCGCGCTGGATTCGGAGGTCGTGGCGCGGATGCTCGGCCGCCGCCAGCACGAAGGACCCCTCGACCGGCTCAGCCCACGCGAGCGCGACGTGCTCGCCGCGATGGCCGAAGGCAAGTCCAACCGTGGTATCTCCGAGGCCCTCGTGGTCAGCCCAGCAACGGTGGAGAAGCACCTCGCCAGCATCTTCCACAAGCTCGAGCTGGATCCAGTGCCGACCGAGCATCGTCGGGTGCTCGCGGTCCTGGCCTACCTTCGAGACTCACCCGGCGGTTAGCCCTGGCCAACAAGCGGCAGCTCTGCATACACGCGCGTGCCCCGCCCCGGAGGGCTCTCCACCACGAGCTGTCCGTCGAGTGCCGACACGCGATCTTCGAGTCCGTGCAAGCCGGTGCTGCCCGGGACGTGCGCGCCGCCGACCCCTTCGTCGCGAATCTCTATTTCCAGCACCCCGCGGTCGACTCGCGCCATGACTGCGGCACGATCAGCGTGCGCGTGCTTGACGACGTTCGTAAGCGCCTCGCTTACGACGAAATAGGCTGTCGCCTCGACACCGGCAGGCAGCCGCTCGACGGCCACGTCCATGCTCACGGGCAGCGACATCCGAGACACCAGCGCTTTGACCCCCGCCCGGAGGCCCTCCCGAGTCAGCACCGACGGCAGAATCCCGTGCGCCAGCTCGCTCAGCTCGTAGTTCGCCTGCTCGGCGTGCTGCAGTGCCTCCGCCATCAGCTCGCCAACGTTCGCGTCACCGTTCTTTAGCGCCCGCAACGCGAGCTGCTGCACGATCACGGTGTGGACCAAGCGTTGCTGGGCGCCGTCGTGGAGGTCTCGCTCGATCCGCCGGCGGCTCTCATCCGCGGCAGCGACGATCCGCGCCCGCGAAGCAGCCAGCGCCGCCCGGGTATCGGCGTTCGCGATCGCCGTCGCCACCAATTCCGTAAATGAGCTGAGGCGAGCCTCCGTATCAGGCGGCAGCGCGTCGCGGGTCGAACCGACGGATAGCCCTCCCCACAGGTGGCCCTCGACGATGACCGGCGTCCCGACCGCCGAGCTCACGCCCGCCTCCCGGATGTGATCAGCTAGCGGGCCCGTGGGAATGACGTTCTCGAGCCGGCACGGACGCCCGGTCTCAAACAGGACCGTGGCGATGTTCCTTCCCCCAAAAGGCAATCGGCTGCCAACAGGAAGCTGCCCCTTAGCGCTGGCGACGACAGTGAACGTACCGTCGGATTCAAATCGGGCCAGATTGGCCGCCTCGGCGAGAAACAACCGCTCGACCTCCTCGGTAACCAACGCAAACACTTGCTCAGGCGGGACACCCCGAGCGACGAAGGTCGCGATGCGGCGCAGCGCCGCCTGCTCCTCCCCCAGCCTGGCGAGCCCCGCGCGACTCTCTGCGTTGGCGACCGCCATCGCCACCAACTCCGTGAAATCGGCAAGGCGCGCCTCCGTGTCAGGCGGCAGCGGCGGCTCGCGGGTCGTCCGGCCGAGGTTTAAGGCCCCCCACAGGTGGCCCTCAACGATGATGGGCGCCCCGACGGCCGAACGGATCTCCCCGCGGATGTCATCAGCAAGCGGGCCCGTGTAAACGAAGTTGTCGATCCGGCCCGGACGGCCGGTCTCGAATACGAGGGTGGTGACGTTCTTTCCCCCGACAGACCACCGGCTGCCAACAGGAAAGCGCTCCCGTGCGCTGGCGAGGATAGTGAACGTACCGTCGGATTCAAGGCGGCACAGATTCGACACATCGGAAAGAAACAGCCGGTTGACTTCCTCAGTGACCGACGCGAACACTTCCTCCGGCGGCACACCACGAGCAACCAAGGTCGCGACGCGACGCAGCGCCTCTTGCTGCTCCGCCAGTTGGGCGAGACCGGCGTGGCTCTCCGCGTTGGCGATCGCGGTCGCCACCAGCTCCGTGAACGAGGCGAGGCGCGCCTCGCTGTCGGCCGGCGGCGGTTCCTCCCGGAGGGAGCTGACCCCTACCAGTCCCCATACGCGCCCCTCGACAATGATGGGCGCTGCCACCGACGAGCGGACGCCCCCCGCGCGGACCTCGTCCGCTAGGGGGCCGGTGAAATCGGCATAGTTGTTGACTCGGCCCGGGCGGCCGGTCTCGAAGATGATCGCTGTGAGGGTGTCCTTTGCCCCCAGCGGCCACCGGCTTCCCACGGGAAAGTGTGTCCGTACTCCGGCCCTGGCGATGACGGTGAAGGTACCGTCAGCCTCGTAGCGCACCATGTGCGACATGTCAGCCGCCAGCAGCCGCCCGATCTCGTCGGTGACCGCTAGAAACACTTCCTCGGGCGACGGCCCCCGTGCTACCAGGGTCGCGACGCGGCGCAACGCCGCCTGCTGCTCGGCAAGCCGGGCCAGTTCGTCACGACTCGCAGCGTTCGCGATCGCCGTCGCCACCAACTCGGTGAACGAGCCCAGGCGCGCCTCGGTCTCCGCGGGCAGCGCCTGCTCGTCCGAAGAGCCGACGACCATCACACCCCACAGGCTGGCTTCGACCACTACTGGAGCGGCGACGGACGAGCGCACCCCGTGCTCGCGGGCGCCCACGGCGAGTGGCCCCGAGGCGTCACCATAGTCGTCGATCCGGGCCGAACGACCCGTCTCGAGCACGAGCGTGGTGACATTCCTTCCCCCAAGCTCCATCCGGGCACCGGCCGGCAAGACACCGTAGGTCCGACCGAAGCTTGCCAGGACACTCGCCGCATCGTCGGGCCCATAGCGGAGCAGGTGCACATTCTCCACGGAAAGCACCCGCCCGACCTCTTCTGTGACCGCCCTGAACAGCTCCGCGGCCGGTACCCCTCGTGCCACCAGCGTCGCGACTCGCCGCAACGCCGCCTGCTCCTCGGCCAGCCCGCGCAACCCCGCACCAGTCAACGGCGCTCTCCATCCGATCTCGTGGCGGGCGCAGATCGTCTGTAGCGACACCACCACTGGGCGGCACGACCAGCGCCGGCCCCCACGCCCTCACGACGAGGGAACATCAGTACCAGCAGCGACGGCACGTCCGCACGCATTGGCTGCCAAGCCTATCCCTGGCTCATCACCATGTGAACCCGCTCCGCTCAGTCGCAGTCGGGCTCCCTCTAGGCCGGCTCGTGTTCGGCTCCCGTCTCTCGCGCGCCTGGGTGGGGAATCACCCTACGTAAGCCCTCCGAAAACCCGGGGGCGGCTTCTCTAGCAAGTCCGTATGTACGCACAGGGGGGCTGGTGAGAACCTGCTCTTTGTTCGAATGGCTGCGCAACAGCGAGCCATTGGGGCGCCGGTCAACCATGACCACGAGAAGCTCTCCGGATGAAGCAGCCGAGGAGGAAACTATGAAGAGCGAAGTTGTCGAGGACGCGGATGTCGTCACCTACGTCGTGGTGTGCGACCCGGGCGACGAGGCGGTCGCGGCGCTGCAGCAGTTCGCCCGCTCCGAGCAACTGGAAGCCGCACAGATCACAGCGATCGGCGCGTTCGAGCGCGCCACCGTCGGCTGGTTCGACCCCGCGACCAAGCAGTACCGCCGCATCCCGGTTGACCAACAGTGCGAGCTGCTGTCGCTGGTCGGCGATGTTGCCATGGGCGAGGATGGCCCGGTTCCGCACATGCACGTGGTGCTCGGCCTGCCGGACGGGACGACACGCGGTGGTCACCTCCTCGAGGGGCAGGTGTTCCCGACCCTGGAGGCCGTGGTGACCGAGAACCCAGCCTATTTGCGCAAGGTGCTGCGACCCGAGATCGGGATCGCCCTGATCGATCTCGACCAGTCCCAGGGCGCGGCCTGACCAAGCCAGGATGCGGCGAGCGAGCCGGCAGAGAAGACGCCGGTGGTGGAAATCTAAGGCCAACCGGAGGATCAGCCATGAGTCAAGCTGCAGCTGGGACAGAATCGCTGGAAGGCAAAGTGGCCGTCGTGACCGGCGCTGCTCGCGGGATTGGCCGCGCCGCGGCGATCGCGCTCGTCCGCGAGGGGGTCGACATCGCCGGCATCGATATCTGTGCCCCCGTCGACCCGCGTTCGGGTGTGACGCCCTCGACTCCCGAGGATCTGGAGGAGACGGGCCGACTGATCCGCGAGGCCGGCCGCCGGTGGCTCGGCATGGAGCTTGACCAGCGCGACCTGCCTGCGCTGCGATCGGCCGCCGCCCACTGCGAACAGGAACTCGGCGGGATCGACATCCTGTTCGCCAACGCCGGGATCCAGAGCTTTCATCCGCTGCTGGAGATGGAGGATGCGGACTGGCACATCACGATCGACGTCAACTTGACGGGGACCGCGAACGCCGTCCGGGCATTCGCCCCGTACATGGTCAAACGTGGAGGTGGCCGCATCGTCCTGACTTCCTCCACCCAGGGCCAGCACGGAACGAAGTACGGAGCCGCGTATTCGGCATCAAAGTGGGGCATCGTCGGCCTAATGAAGTCGGCAGCGTTGGAGCTCGGCCCTCACAAGATCACTGTGAACGCCCTCATTCCCGGCCTCATCGACACCGCCCTGACCCGCCATGAAGAGCGCTACGCGCAGGTGCTCGAAGACGCCGGCAGGAAGCCGACCGGAACAGCCGAGGACGAACAAGCGGCGCGCGAGATCCTGGCCGGCAAGACACCGCTCGGGGTGCCCTGGATCGAGCCCGAGGATGTCGCACCCGTGGTGGTATTCCTCGCCTCGGAGGCCGGGCGCATGGCTTCGGGCTCGACCTTTGAGATCACGGGGGGCGACAGCGCCCATAACACCGCGTAGTACGTAGAGCGATGCATGGGTGTCTCCGATCGGAGCGCTCGCAGGCCTTCGAGAACATCTAGTCCGCCGCCCGCCACTACGGCGTGGAAATGTCCGAATCGGAGTGGGAGGAGCTGGTCGCAGTCCGAAGACCGGCCCCGCGCACGCCGATCGGGAAGGGCCCGGCACGGCAGGCTGCCGAGACGCGCAAAAGCGGACGGCCACGCGCGGCGTGGAGTCCTGAGAATCCCGCTTTGGCGCCGTCACTCGCGCCGACCACTCTGAGGCTCGCTGGCGGCGAGCAGTCGCCCAGACAGGTTGCGGAACTCCACGTCATCGTGGGCACCAGAATGGATCACTTCACGCAAGCAATCATCCCGGCCTCTCATCTGCCCGCGGGTAAGGAAAACTCACCATTGTCGGGCGAAAAGCATGCGTCCGCCGATGCCGCCGATCCGGGTAGATCGGCTACGAATTCCGATACCCGCCAGTCTGGAACTCGGAGCGGCTTTTCGGGTCGATCCCTATGTACGGGCACGAAAGCCTATGAGAACGTGATTTGCACACCGATGCCTCGGCGCGTCGGCAGCGATGAGCGCCGGGCGCTGGCGGTCGGGAACAGATCCCACCATCGTAGGAGGAGTCCATGGCAGCTACAGATATCAATCGCAGTAACACTGACGGTGACACCCCGGAGCCGATCGTCGGCGATCGCGGCGCGTCCATTCTCGGCCCGAGAAACGTCCCGATCGAGAGGGAGAACCCGGACCTCCTGATCGCGCCGGAGACTGACGCCGGCACCATCCCTAACCTCAAGTGGCCGTTCGCGCTATCGCACAACCGGGTGCTGTGCGGCGGCTTTGCCCGCGAGACGACGATCCGCGAGCTGCCGATCAGCACCGAGATCGCGGGAGTGGACATGCGGCTGAAGCCCGGCGGCATTCGTGAGCTGCACTGGCACAAGGAGGCCGAGTGGGCCTACGTGATCGCCGGCGGCTGCCGCATCAGCATCCTCGATGAGCAGGGCCGCCTGTTCATCGACGACGTCGGCGTCGGCGACCTCTGGTACTTCCCGTCCGGGCTGCCCCACTCGATCCAGGCGCTCGCGGACGGCGTCGAGTTCCTGCTGGCGTTCGACAGCGGGGACTTCTCGGAGAACGAAACGTTCCTGATCACCGACTGGTTCAACCACACCCCGCGGGAGGTACTGGCGAAGAACTTCGGGGTGGCCGAGTCGGCGTTCGACAACCTGCCGACCGATATCGGCCACACGCGATACATGTTCGCCGGCGAGGTGCCGCCGCCCCGTTTCGCCGATGCGCCGGAAGCGGTGATGGAGCCGCCTCTCTCCTATACCTGGCACATGATGGGCCAGGAGCCGATCAAGGCGCCCGGCGGCTGGGTGCGGATCACCGACTCGCGCAACTTCACGGTCTCTAAGACGATCGCTGCTGCGCGCGTCGAGGTCGAGCCGGGCAGGATCCGCGAGCTGCACTGGCACCCGAACGCCGACGAGTGGCAGTACTGGCTGGAGGGTCAGGGACGGATGACGGTGTTCGCCTCCGGCGGCAAGTCCAGGACGTTCGACTACCAGGCCGGCGATGTCGGCTACGCGCCCCGCGCCATGGGCCATTACATCGAGAACACCGGCGAGGAGCCACTCGTCTTCCTCGCCCTGTTCCGCTCGGACCACTACGCGGACATCTCGCTTGCCCAGTGGATGGGCGTACTTCCGCCTGAGCTCGTGAAGGCCCACCTGAACCTGGACGACCAGGTGATCGCCAACCTGCCCAAGGTCCAGCCGCTCGTCGCCTGAGGACGACAGTCGGCTCAAGTCAATCCAGGGCGTAGGCGTCGAGAGGATCGACGCCTACGCCAACGTCGCTCACACCATCGTTGCAGCGAGTACGGCAACGCCCAACTTGAACGAAGCCAAACCATGGAAACCAAACTCGAAAACACTCTCATTCGCGATCTGCTGCTTGTCGCGCTAACGGTCTCCTGCGGCGCTGTCGACGCGGTCAGCTTCCTCGGGCTTGGAAAGGTCTTCTCCGCGTTCATGACCGGCAACCTCGCCTTCCTTGGCTTCCGGATCGGTGGAGCTCCGGGACCATCGATCCCCCGCGTGCTCGCGGCGACGGTGGGGTTCGCACTCGGAGCGTTCCTCACGGCGCGGATCGTCAGGCGGGCGCGAGGCTCCGACAGCGCGTGGCCACGTCCCGCCATCCTCTCGCTGGCGTTTGCGCTGGTGTTCCAGGCCGCATTTCTCGCCCTGTGGGCGTCCGTCAGCGGGCATCCGTCGGCCGGGTCAGGCGACGAGCTCATCGCGCTGTCGGGGGTGGCGATGGGCATGCAGACCGCCACCGTCTTCTCGCTGGGCGTGCGAGCCGATTTCACCACCGCGGCTACTGCCACACTCGCAGTCCTGATGGGCGATCTGGGCGGCTGGTCGCAGACATGGCCAGAGCGACGCCGGCTCGCGGCCACGATCGTCGGCCTCATCGCCGGCGCTACGATCGGAGGGCTCCTCTTCGTGAATGCGCGGACCTGGGCTCCCGCCTTCCCGCTGGTGGTGAGCGGCCTGGTAATCGCGGCCGCGGCGATTGCGTTCGGACGCCGGTCCTCGGTGAGACGACCCACACACGGCTCCGCTCGGGTGTCCACAACGTGATCGAGAACCCGACCCACCGAATGATCCGCACTCGCGGGTTGCCACAGACCCTGACCTACGCGACGGCGCTGGGCGTGGCGTGCCTGGTCAGCTTCGAGATCACGACTCACCTGCTCGCGCGTGTTCACCCCGTCTCGGAGGCCGACGACGAGCTCGGTGGAATGTGGGCCACGATCGCCACCTTGTTCGTCTTTCGCGTCGCCCATCAGCAGAGCGTGGCTGCCGCGTTGTCGCGAACGCGGGCAACGGTAGTGAGTTTTGCCCTGTGTCTTCTGTACTTGGCGTTTCTACCGTTTCACCCCTGGGGCATGGTGCTTCTGATCTGGGTTGGCGCAGTCCTCGTGACCTCGACCGGGCATCCCGAGGACGTCGTCACGACCGGGATCACGACCGTGGTCGTGATGGTCCTCGCCGCGCTCAGCCCGCACGACGCCTGGCAGCAGCCGATCCTCCGCCTCGCCGACACCGTCGTTGGGATTGGAATCGGAGTCGCGGCGGCAGCGTTGCATCGCGCGTCCACGCCTACGCCACACAGACTCGCACGATGACCACCTGCCCCGTCCCTCCGTCGGACGGTGGGACGTTCGCGGCGCTTGGGGGTGCCCAACTTCCGCCGCTTTCCGCCGATCAATCACTTGCTCGGCGCTGTTCATGTCACCGACCTGTCGCCTGTTGCCTGGCCCTTCCAAGAGAGGAGTCGTTCGATGATCACCAGCCAGCAACGCACTACACCCGAGGATCAGCAAGGAACGATGACCGTGCGAGATGTCACGTTCGATCTGCTGCGTTCGTACGGGCTGACGACGGTGTTTGGGAATGTCGGCTCGACCGAGGAGACGTTTCTGAAGGGCTTTCCGTCTGACTTTCGCTACGTGTTGGGGCTCCAAGAGGCCTCGGTCGTCGCGATGGCCGATGGGTTCGCGCAGGCCACGCGCCACCCGGCGCTCGTGAACCTCCATACCGGAGCGGGTCTTGGAAACGGGATGGGGAGTGTGCTCACGGCGTTCCAGAACAAGACCCCGCTGATCATCACGACGGGTCAGCAGACTCGGGAGATGGTCTTGCTCGAGCCGTGGCTGACCAACGTCGACGCCACGATGTTGCCACGCCCGTGGGTCAAGTGGGCGTATGAGCCGGCGCGTGCCGAGGATGTGCCGGCCGCGTTCATGCGGGCGATCGCGATTGCGCTGCAGCCCCCGGCCGGGCCCGTGTACCTCTCGCTTCCGCTCGACGATTGGGATAAGCCGTGCCAGGGCCCGGCTGTGGTGCGGACGGTCGCTACTCGCGTCGCGCCCGATCCCGCGCGACTGCGCGAGTTCGCCGACGCCGTCGGCCACGCGTCCTCCCCAGTCCTGATCTACGGCGCGGCGATCGCTCGGGGTGATGGCTGGCAGCAGGCGGTCGGCCTCGCCGAGGCGCTGGGCGCGCCGGTCTGGGCGGCGCCGTCCTCCGAACGTACTCCGTTCCCGGAGGACCACCCGCTCTACTGCGGTGGGTTGCCGTTCGCGATGGGCCCGCTGAGCAAGCTGCTCGAAGGGCACGACGTCGCGCTGGTGGTGGGTGCTCCGGTGTTCCGCTACTACCCGTACATCCCCGGCCCGTACCTGCCGCCGGGGCTGCGCCTGCTCCACATCAGCGACGATCCCGGCGAGACGGCCCGCGCGCCGGTCGGTGACAGCCTCCTCGGCGACGCCGTCCTATCCCTCGAGGCGCTCACCCAGTTGCTCTCGGGGCATGCTGCGTCAAACGGAAAGGCCCACAGGCGGCTCTCGCACCGCATGGCGCCGCATCCGCCCCCAGCCGCGAACGGATCCGGCGACGGCCGTCTCTCTGCCGCGCAGGTATTCACCGCCTTGAACGAGATCCGGCCCGCCCACGCCGTCCTCGTCGAGGAAAGCCCATCCAACCTCGCCGACCTGCACAAGGCGTGGGCGCTCACCGAGCCCGACACCTTCTATACCTTCGCCAGCGGCGGCCTCGGATGGGACCTACCGGCCTCGGTCGGGATCGCGCTCGCCGAGCGCGACAGCGGCCGCAGCCGTCCAGTCATCGTGGTCATCGGCGACGGTTCCTTCCAGTACTCGCTCCAGTCAATCTGGAACGCTGCGCAACTGCACCTCCCGATGCTGATCGTGGTCCTTCGCAACGACGAGTACGCGATCCTCAAATCCTTCGCCGTCGTCGAACGGACACCCGGCGTTCCCGGACTCGAGCTCCCCGGCCTGGATTACGTCTCGATCGCCAGGGGATACGGCTGCGACGCCCTCCGCCTCGACAATCTGGACGCGATCAAGCAGGCCGCGGCGAACGCGTGGACGAAGAATGTCCCCACCGTCCTCGAGATCCCTATCTCCCCCCAAGTCCCGCCCCTCATCTAAAACTCAGATGCTCACCAGGATCCGGGCGACTATTTGCAACCTTTTGTCGCCTACCGAGCATCGAACACGGCTAGAGACCGGATCACTTGCAGCTCGAGAGCCCAAGCGACCTTGACCGAGTCGGCACTGAGTTGCCGGTGAGAGCGAAACCACGCTCACGGCGCGCATCGGCGGCGTATGCCCGCCCAGTACGAACACAGACTGACCGTGCCGCTTCGCGCGGATAGCAGGGCGCGGCGCCTGCTTTGCCTGAGTGAGCAGGAGCGAGCACCCTTGTCGACCTGACTTCCGAGTTGGACTTGCAGGATCGGCGCGGACCCGCGGTCATTGTCACTACAGCACGTACTCGACTGCCTGTGTCCGCGTCATGGCGGCGCCCACCGCGCGGGCTTGCTCGAGTTCCTCGGGTTCCAGCGCGTCGAGGCGGACGAGCGTCTCGTTGTACTGCTCGAGCTCATCCGGGGGCCACTCGCCCCCACCGCGTTCCAGCGTCGCCGCGGCGGCGCCGAGCACGGTCGCGGCCCGGATCAAGTCGCCCTCCGCGGCCATCACCGCCGCGAGACCGTTGAGGGTCCAGCCGAGGTACACATCATGACCGCGTGCGGTCTCGGTGTCGACAGCTCGCCGCGAGAGCTCGTGGGCCTGGTCGAGGTTGCCGAGTTGTCGCTCCACCATGCTCAGGTTTGCCGACTCGGACCACACGACAAAGCCTAAGCCCTGTCGCTCGGCCATCGCGAGCCGCGCTTCGATCACCTCGCGGGCGCCCTCGAGGTCGCCCGACATCTGCAGGGCGGGACCAAGCACGTGTATCGCGCTTGACCTCCCGGGGTCGTCGTCGGCGAGATCTCGGGTCAGGTGAAGGGCCTCGCGGAGCAAGCGGACGGCCTCGGACGGGTCGGTGTAAAGCGCCACACGCGCAAGTCCCGCCAGCGCTAGCGCCTGAAGGGAGACATCGCCCAGGGAGGACGCCAGATCAAGCGACTCGCGAAAGCGTTGGGCCGCCCGCTCGTGCTCCCCCGCCCAAAAGATCAGGTAGCCGTGCTCATGCAGGGCCGCAGCGCGGGTGAGGTCAGCCTCGCCCGAAGCAGCGAGCAGGCGCCCGAACCAGGCGTCGCCGTCCGGAATGCGATTGGTCCCCAGCCAGAACGTGACCAGCGCGGTGGCGAGCCGACACCCCGCCTCGACCTCACCGCGGTCGAGATGCCACTGCAGCGCAGCGACGGCGTCCGGGTAGCGCGCCTCAACTCGCTTCTCTGCGTCGGGCTGGTGTGTCCGGGCCGCTATCCGACCTGCCTCCGCAAGCTCGTACAGCCCCTGCGCCTCGGCCGCATTCATGATCAGCATCATGGCTCAGACTGGGCCCTCCGTCAAAATCGGCGCGTGCTTGGCTGGATCCGAGGCGTACAGACGTCGCGATCGCTCATGACGTCCTGGCTCCCCCGTGGCCGCCAGTGAATTGGCGACATTCTGATCCCGCCATCATTGCCGCGTCTCCCTGACGCCGACGTCACTGCTCCTGGTGCAAACGAGCAGTCGACAGCCGGCCGCGCGGCCGGCGCTCGGCGGCTTCCGCTCCACCCGCGTGACCAGCCACGGCGGCGACACTCGACGACGCTGTTGGTCTGGACGAAACGAGGTGTCTCGCGCCGGCCACGGCAGGCCGGCGCCGAGGCTGCTCGCTTTCGTCCAACTCGGAAGCGGCCCTCTGTTGGCAGAGGTGCGGCGGACGGGTCGGTGCGCTAGCACCGCAGTCGGCGAGGCTCGACTTCCGCTCCGCCCCTCGAACGAGCGGGGACGCGGACACCACCCGGGATCAATGGTGAGAATCGTCCGGAGCGCAATCCAGACCGGGACATTGCGGGCGCTCGCATCCGCACGGAAGCATCCTGTCGGGTGTTTTCCGGCCTCGGGCTGACGCGTGCCCGCGTCCTAGATAGCTACGCCGTTCCGGGATAGCTTGCGCATCCGAGGCCGAGGCCGCGGCCGCGCGGGTCATGCCGAGACCTCGATGCAGACCGCCCGTGCGACTGCGTGGAGGTCGCCCTCCTCGGAGAACAGCGCGGAGCCAGTCGACATTTTGCGTCCACTCTTATCGATAGGCCACGATGCCAGCGCATACTCCCCGTCTCCCGGGACTGGGCGGAGCAGATCGACAGTGAGCCTGCCAAGCAAGATCCGTCCTGCAGGATTGAACGTGTTGGTGACCAGCCCACTCGGGCAATCGAGCGCTGCCCAGACAAACTCAGGGCGCACCTGCCCTGCAGGTCGACGAGCGAGTCATCGGGGCGCCACGGGGCGCCGTAGAGATCGCGGCCGGGAACCGGGCCAGGAAATATGCGCATGCCATCCCGTTCTCGGCGTGATGGCCCGCAGACGAAGCAGTTCGGGTACGGGTGATCGCTCGGCTGCGCCCACTCATACTGTTCCGCTCCCAGACGAGCTTCGTCTAGCGTCAACCTCGCGGGAACCTCCCGATCGACGGCAGCCGCAACGCCCTCGGCGATAAGTCCATCCTGGTCCAGCAGGCAGACCGTAGCGTCCGGATTCACTTCCATGGTCAACGGCCGATCAAGCGGCGGGGGCTTGCGCAACGTGACCTGGGCGGCCCCCTCGATGAACCCCGCGATCAGCCCACACGTGTAGCCGCCGTTACCGCTGTGGGGCGGCCCGCAAAAGCGCTCCGCGATGATGACCTCGGGCACCCGCCGAGCCTGCTCGCAGCGCTCAGTCCGACGCCTAGCGTGGGCGAGTTGTTGATTGCGGGTCACTTCGTGTAGCGGAGCGTCCGCGTTCGGCGTGTCAGCCGCCTGGTGGGATCGTGTTGCTCGTGTTCGCGGTTGGCGCGCCGTGCAGGTGTGTGCTCGGCGGGCGTCGTCCTTTGCGTTCTTCGAGCAGTGGCGCGATCAGTGCCGCTGCTCGTGCTGCGCC
>DATBYI010000404.1:0-5241 GCA_036513815.1 Solirubrobacteraceae bacterium | reverse complement strand
CGGGTGCCAGTAGCGGACGATCGGAAGATGGTTCTCGGTCGGCCTCAGGTACTGCCCGACGGTCAGGACCTGGACGTGGTTCTCGCGCAGCGTGCCGAGCGTGTCGACCATCTCGTCAAAGCTTTCGCCCAGGCCGACCATCAGCCCTGACTTCGTGGTTATCTCCTCGCCGGCCATGTCCTTGGCGTTCTTGAGGACGCGGCAGGACCTTTCGAACGTCGAACCGCGTCGTGCCACCGGGTAGAGGCGGGGGACGACCTCGACGTTGTGGTTGAAGACGTCGGGCTTTTCCGCGATGACCTTGGCCAGCGGCATTTCCTCGCCGCGGAAGTCGGGAGTGAGGACCTCGACCTTGCAGCGCGGCGCCTGACGGCGAATCTGCCGGATGACGCCGACGAACGCCTGCGCGCCGTAGTCCGGGAGATCGTCGCGGTCGACGCTCGTGATTACGGCGTGCCTGAGGCCCATCCGCGCCACCGACCGCGCCACCCGGGCCGGCTCGAGCGGGTCGTTCCAGGTGGGCTTGCCGGTCTTGACGTTGCAGAAGCCGCAGCGGCGCGTGCAGGTGTCGCCGAGGATCATGAACGTGGCCGTTCCCCGCTGCCAGCACTCGCCGATATTCGGGCAGGCCGCCTCCTGGCAGACCGTGTGGAGGTTCTCGGCCTTGATCAGGCGCTGGAGCTCGCGGTACTTGGTGCCCCCGGGCGCCGGCACCTTGAACCAGGGAGGCTTGCGCGCGCGGAGCGGCTGGACTTCGGGACCCAGGACCTCGAGCACGTTCGAGATGCCCCCCGGATTGGCCCTGGATCTCGTCGCCATGAGCTTAAGGCTAGCGCCCGCGATGGGATTGGAACAAAACCGTTGACCACATGTCACACCTTCTCGGAGACCATACGTTGGATGCCCGAGCCTGCACGAGAAAACGCCAAATACCGTGGGTTTCTCGAGCCGGCCTCGGTGGACGTGGCATTGGCCGGGCTCGCGAACGCCCAGCACGCCGTTTTCGGGCTCGATCAACTCCGGACCCTCGGCCTCTCCGCCCGGGCCATCCAGAACCGGGCCACCGCCGGCCGAGTCCACCGCATCCACCAGACCGTCTATTCCCTCGTCCCGCGCGAGCTTTTGAAGCGCGAAGGGCTTTACATGGCCGCCGTGCTCGCGTGCGGCCCTGGCGCTGTGCTCTCCCATCGGTCGGCCGCGCGCCTGCACGGGCTGCGCGACTGGGGACACACTCGGATCGAGATCACCGTGCCCCGCCGCTCCAGGCGATCCCACGATGGGGTCCTCGTTCACTGCTCGACGAGCCTGACCGACGCCGACGCCACCGTCGTCGACGGCATCCCCGTCACGAGCGTCCACCGGACCCTGTTCGACGTCGCCGAGCTCGTCACCCAGCGCCAGCTCGAGCGCGCGTTCGACCAGGCCGAGATCCTCGAGGCCCTCGACCTGAACGCGATCAACGATCAGCTCGCCCGCAACCCCACGCGCCCCGGCGCCAAGAAGGTCCGCAAGCTCCTGGCCGAGCACTACATCGGCAGCACGGCCACGTGGAGCGAGAACGAGGAGGCCCTCCTGGAAATCACCCGGGGCCTCGGCCTCCCCGACCCCGAGACCAACAAGTTCATCGTCCTCGACGACGGCGGACCGCCGATCCGCGTCGACTTCGTCTGGTCCGACCAGCGAGTGATCCTCGAGGCCGACAGCGACAAGTGGCACCGCTCCCGTCAGCGCTTCGAGATCGACCGGGAGCGCGATCAGCGCCTCACGGCCGCCGGCTGGAAGGTCATCCGGACCACCTGGCGCCAGATGAAGCGGCGACCGGACGACCTGAGCGCCGTCCTCCTCAAGCTACTGGGACTCGCGTCTCCAAACGGGCGAGGGAAACCAGTCGCTGCCGGCGCCCGAGCGCTTGCGCGACCTCGTAGGCAGCCCGCCGGCGGAAGCACTTCATGACGCTCGGCGTGCGGCCCGTCTCACGGAGCAAGGACGTCATCTGGACGCCGTCGAGGCCGCAGGGAACGATCCACGAGAACGGCTGGAGGTCGTTCTCGACGTTGACCGCGAACCCGTGCGTGGACACGCCGCGCGACAGGTGCACCCCGATCGACGCGATCTTGCGCTCGCCGACCCACACGCCCGTGTACCGATGGCCTTCGTGAGGGCGCGACCGGGCGCTCACGCCTTCGCCAGCCAACGCTGAAACCAGCGCGTTCTCCAACGTCCGCACGTAGGCCACGACGTCGTCGACCCGGACGATCGGATAGCCGACCAGCTGCCCGGGCCCGTGGTAGGTGACGCGACCTCCCCGGTCGGTCTGGATGGTCTCGATCCCCTGGGCCAGGTACCAGTCCTCGCCCATCGGGAGCTCGCCGGGCACGGAGCGGCGCCCGCGGGTGTAGACCGGCGGGTGCTCCAACGTCAGCAGCACGTCGGGCAGCTCGTCGGCCTGGCGCGCCTCCCGCAGGCGCTCCTGCAACGACAGCGCCTCGCGGTAGTCGACGACCCCCAGATGGCACACCCACAGCTCGGGCAACGTCATGACACGCTCTCCAGGTTCCGCTTCACCGACGCCAGGAACTGGGCCGACAGCGCACCATCCAAAGCGCGGTGATCCCAGCTCAGCCCGAGGATCGTCATCGGCCGGATCGCGATCGAGTCGTTCCCGTCCGCGTCGGTCACGACGACCGCCCGCTTGATCACCGCCTCGAAGTCGAGGATCCCCACCTGGGGCAGGTTAATGATCGGCGTCGCCATGATCGAGCCGTACTGGCCGGGGTTGGTGATCGTGAAGGTCCCGCCCTGGACATCATCGGGGGTCAACTCCCGCGACCGGGCCCGGCGCGCGATATCGCGAATCCGCGCCGCCAGCCCCTCGACCGAGAGCTCGTGGGCCCGCTGGATCACCGGCACGATCAGCCCATCGTCGCCGAGCGATACCGCGATTCCCAGATTCACGTCCTTGTGCCGGGTGTACTCCGAGCCCTCGAGCCAGGCATTGAGCGCCGGGTGCTCGCGCAACGCGTCGATGCACGCCCGCGCCACGAACGACAGTGCCGTCACGCCCACTCGCGTCCGGGCCGCCTCGACCCGGCTCATGTCGACCTCGATCCAGGTCGTGCATGTCGCCGTCGTGTCGAGCGAGCGCTTCATGTGCTCGCCGATCTGCCGGCGCATGCGCGACAGCTGCCCACCGTCGCTCACCGGCGCCACCGGGTCGGGCCGGTAAGGGCTCTCGATGTGCAGCGGCGGCTCGTCCGCCTCAACCAGCGCCAGGACGTCCTGCTTGCGCACACGCCCGCCGCGTCCCGTGCCCGGCACCTGCGAGAGATCGATGTTGTGCTCGGCCGCGATCCGCTGGACCACGGGCGAGTACCGCCGGTGCCCGTTGGCCGGGGCCGGGTCCCCGGATGGGGATTGGGATGGGGATGGGGATGGGGTTTCGGGACGCGTCTCGCTAACGGGGTCGCCATCGAGCGGCTGTGGGGGAGAAGCGGCGGGCGCCTCGCCAGCGCCACTGCCACCGCCACCGCCACTGCCACTGCCACCGCCACCGTCGGCCGGTGCGATCCGGGCCAGCACGGTCCCGACCTCAACGGTCTCCTCGACGGGCACGAGGATCTCGGCCACCACGCCGGACACGGGCGCGGGCACCTCGGTGTCGATCTTGTCGGTCGAGATCTCGGCGATGGTCGCGTCGGCCTCGATCCGGTCGCCGACCTCCACGCGCCAGGCCACGATCGTGCCCTCGGCGACGGACACGCCCATCTGGGGCATGGTCACGTCGACCAGGACGTCAGTACGCGAGGAGCTCACGGCACGCCTCCTTCACACGCTCGACGCCGGGCAGGACCGCCTGTTCTAGCGGTGGGGAGAACGGGATCGGGACGTCTGGCGTCGCGACCCGGACGACCGGGCCGTCGAGGTCCTCGAACCCCTTCTCGGCGATCAGCGCGGCCACCTGCGCCCCGGCCGCGCACGTGGCATTCGCCTCGTCGACGATCACGACCTTCGAGCAGCGAGCCACCGAGTCGAGGATCGCGTCCTCGTCCAAAGGCACCAACGAGCGCAGATCGAGCACCTCAACAGATGCCCCGTCGATGTCCTCGGTCGCCTCCAACGCCACCGGCACCATCGCGCCGTAGGCAATGACGACTAGGTCCGACCCCGCCCGCGCGACCCGCGCCGTGAACGGAGTCTCGAAGACGCCCGACGGCACCTCGCCCTTGACCCGCCGGTACAGGTGCTTGTGCTCCATGAAGCACACGGGGTTCGGGTCGTGGATCGCCGAGTGCAACAGCCCCTTGGCATCAGCGGCGGTCGACGGCGCCACGACCTTGATCCCGGGCGCGTGCATGAACCACGCCTCGGGGTTCTGGGAGTGGAACGGTCCGCCCGAGAAGCCGCCGCCGGAGGGTAGGCGGACCGTGATCGGCACGGCCAGCCCCTGGCGGTAGTGCATCTTGCCGGCGACGTTGACGAGCTGGTCAAAGCCGCAGGAGATGAAGTCCGAGAACTGCATCTCGCACACCGGACGCATGCCGACCACGGCGGCGCCGATCGCGGTGCCGATGATCCCGGACTCGGCTAGCGGCGTGTCCATCACCCGGTCGGAGCCGAACTCGTCGACGAACCCGTCGGTGACCTTGAACGCGCCACCGAATACGCCGATGTCCTCGCCCATCAGGAGCACTCGCTCATCGGCCCGCAACTCGTCACGGAGCGCGGCCGAGATCGCTTGGAGATACGTCAGCGTCGGCATCAGGCGACACCCGCCGAAAAGCCGCTCCACGGCGCCTGCCCGTCGCCCAGGGGCTCGGCCTCGCCCTCGCTGAAGACGCCGTCGAGAACCGTCGCCGGATCGGGCATCGGGGCGGCCAGCGCATCCTCGGCCGCCGCATCGATCGTCGCCTTGACCTCGGCGCGCAGCGCGTCGACGTCCACGCCGAGCGACCCCAGACGCGCCTCCTGGCGCTCGATCGGGTCCCGCTTGCGCCACTCCTCGACCTGCTCCTTGGGCACGTACTTCATGTCGTCGTGAGCGGCGTGACCGTGCATGCGCATCGTCACCGCCTCGATCAGCGTCGGCCCTTCGCCGGCCATCGCACGCTCGCGCGCGGCCCGCGTGGCCTCGAACATCGCCTCGGCGTCGTTGCCGTCGACGGCGAGCCCGACGAACCCGTAAGCCGCGGCGTGCTCCACTGGGTCGACCGCGAACTGCTTGGCCACCGGTGTCGAGTACGC
>DATBYI010000403.1:0-4809 GCA_036513815.1 Solirubrobacteraceae bacterium | reverse complement strand
CGCGCAGCGTCAGGGCTGGGACCCCGGGCAGACGACGATCGGGGTCCACTCCGCGGTGCTTGATCCGACCACGATCGGGTACCTCGGTGAGCTCAACTCGGGCGCCAGCGCGGTCTCGATCCCGCCGCTGAACCGGGCGGGAATCCCGCAGATCAGCCCCACGAGCTCGGCGGTGGGCCTCACTTCGAGCTCGCCCGCGGCAGACCCAGGCGAGCCCCAGAAGTACTACCCGACCGGCATCCGGACGTTTGCCCGGGTCGTGCCCAACGACTCTGTCCAGGCGATTGCTCAGGTTCGCGTCCAGAAGAGCACGGGTTGTACGAGGGTGTACGTGCTGGACGACGGCGAGGTGGACGGCGCCGACGCGGCCCGCAGCTACGCATTGGCGACAGCGGGGAGCGGACTGCGAATGCTGGCAGTACAGGCCTTCCCGCGCGATGCCACGAGCTACGCGTCGCTGGCCTCGGGCGTGGCGGCGCTCCGGCCGAACTGCGTGCTGATCAGCGCCGACCCCGAGTCGGGCGCGGTGTTGCTGACCACACAGCTCATCGCGGCGATGCCGGACGTCAGGATCTTCGGGATGGCCGGGCTGGCCGAGAGCACCTACTTCGATCCGGCCCAGGGCGGCCTCCCGGCGTCAGACGATCCCCAGGTGATCCTGACGGCGCCCACCCTTTCGCTCGCCGACTACCCCGCTTCGGCCCGCGCCTTCACGACCGCCTACGCGCAGCGGTACGGGCCCCCGGAGCCCGCTGCGATCCTCGGATACGAATCGATGAGCCTGCTGCTCAGCGCGATCACGAAGGCCACCGACCGCGGCACGCTCCCCGCCGTGCGCTCGAAAGTCCGGGCCGCGATCTTCGACACCCGCAACCGCCACAGCGTGCTCGGGACCTACACGATCGACCCTGACGGCGATACGACGCTCCGTCGTTACGGGGTGTACGAGATCGTCGACGGCCAGCTCAGCTTCCTCGAGACGATCACCGCCCCGGCCGCGAGTTAGCGTCGCCGCGGCGCGCGATTGGCGTTGCGTTAGGGGGCTGGAGGAGCGCTTGCGCCGCCAGGAGGCGCGACTACGCTCAGCGTGACGTTCGGGCGACGGGTGCTCCGGCGCGTGTTGAAACTGAGGAAGCTGAATGAGGCTGGCTACCTGCAACGTGCTTGCGGTGTGCCTCGTGGCGCTTTCCGCCCTCGCCGTGGCCGGCTGTGGAGGGAGCGGGAGCACTAACGCCGCCGGCGCAGCGAACGCGTCCACCGGCCCGGACGGGAGGGTCGTGGACGTGTACTCGAGCCTGCCTTGGCACGGTCCGTCGGCCGCCGAGGCGATCCCGCTCAAAAATGGAATCGAGCTCGCGCTCGAGCAGGCGGGATACCGAGCCGGCCAGTTCGAAATCCACTACACGGCGCTCGACGACTCGGCCGGTCCGTCGGGCTGGGATCCGAGCGAGACCGCGGCCAATGCCCGGCAGGCCGCGGCCGACCCGCGGACGGTGTTCTACATCGGCGAGTTCGACGACGAGGCCAGCGAGGTGTCGATGCCGATCCTCAACGAGGCCGGTATCCCGCAGGTCGGCCCGGCCAACACGTACGTGGGGCTGACCACTACGGGGAGCGGCTCGCGCGGGGTCACGCCCTACTCGCCGACGGGCACCCGCACCTACCTGCGCATCGTCCCGACCGACGCGGTGCAGGCCGCGGCCGACCTGTTCGCGATGAAGCAGGCTGGATGTACCCGGGTGGCGGTCCTCGACGACGGCGAGGAGTACGGTGCGGGGCTCACCAAGCTCGTCGAGGTCCAGAAGAGCTCCTACGGCGTCGACGTGGTGAGCCAGAGCGCGGTGGCTCCGACGACGGTGGCGCACCTGCGCGTGTTCGTCGACACGACCAGGGCCGAGCGCGCGGGCTGCTTCCTGGTCGCGGGAGTCCCCTCGAGCGCGACGGTGCGCATGACCAAGGACGCCCACCTCGCGCTCCCGACGGCGAGGATCTTCGCGCCGGCGGCGATGTGCACGAGCGCTTGGACGAACCCGCGCGACGGTGGGGTGCCCGCCGATATCGATCCGCTCATCGAGTGCACCGACGTCACCCTGAGCCTCAGCTCCTACCCCGGCGGCAAGGCCTTCCGCTCCGCCTACGAGGCCAAGTACCGAGTCGCTAACCCGAGCCCATACGCGATCCTCGGCTACGAGGCCATGAGCCTCGGCCTCAGCACGATCTCCAGCCTGGGTCCGAGCGGCGACAGCAAGTCGGCGGTGTTGAGCGCGCTGTACTCGACCGCCAACCGTCACTCGGTGCTCGGCACCTACGGGTTCGATCGCAACGGCGATACCACCTTGCGGACGTTTGGCCTCTACAGGGTGGGGCCGAGCGGGAACCCCGAGTTCGTCAGGACGATCACCCCGCCGCACGTGTCGTGAAATCGGACTCCGTCGGCCTGGAGGGCTAAGCGGCGCGTCGGCGCGGACGCGCGCCGCGCGACTCTCGCTTGACCACGAGCAGGCGCTGGTCGGCCGTCTCGAGCAGCTCGCCGGCGGTCGTGCCGTCACGTGGGTACACCGCGGCGCCCGTGCCTGCCCCGAGCGCGTCGACGCCGGCCACCACCCGGGCGATGGCCGTCTGCACGCGACCGATGAGGCGCTCCACACCCGCCTCGTCGGTCTCGGGCGCGAGCACGCAGAACTCGTCGCCACCCACCCGCGCCACCGTGTCCTGGTCCCGGATCACCCGCGAGAGCGCGCCCGCCACCTCGCGCAGCAGGTCGTCGCCGGCGGGATGCCCGAAGCGGTCGTTGAGCTGCTTGAAGCCGTCGAGGTCGAGCATCAGCAGCGCGAAGCTCCGCCGGTTGCGGCCGTGGCGGGCGATCTCGTAGTCGATCCGCGCCAGGAGCGAGCGGCGGTTGGCCGCGCCGGTCAGTGGATCCGTGAGGGCGGAGGCCCGCAGGGCATCGCGCTCGCGCTCGAGGCGCTCGCGCATCGCGAGCAGGACGGCGAGGCTGGTGGCGGCGACCAGGACGAGGAGGGCGACGGAGGGCGCGTTGTGCGTCGTGCCGGCCGTACCGGCTGTACCGGCTGCGGCCGTCTCGGCCCCGATGGCGGCGCCAACCACCGTGGCAGCCGCGATGACGCTGGTCAGCCGTGTGCGGACGAGACCGGCAGCCAGGAGGGCGGGTGGGAGGCAGAGCCATGTGGCCTGGCCACCGCGGGCGACCGCGACGAACGCGGCCGTCCCGGCGGCCATGACGACCGTTCGAACCAGCGACCGCCTGGCGGCGTGTACGGAGGTCCCGCGGTCGGCGTGGACGGAGGTCCCGCGGCCCGCGTGGACGGAGGTCCCGCGGCCCGCGCGCACGGAGGTCCCGCGGCCCGCGGGGGTCGTGAGCCGTCGGCTCTCCACGGCCCGGGAGTCTCGCGATCGACCCGGACGCCACGTTGACGGTGTCTTTTCCGGGCTATGTCAACGGTTTTGGCAACCGCATCTCCTGACCGGCCCGCCGCCACCGGGCGAGATAGCCTGAGAGTGTGGCTGATCAGCTCTTCTTGATCGACGGAAACAGCCTGGCCTACCGGGCTTTCTTCGCCCTGCCAGAGTCGATCGCCACCTCCACCGGGGTGCCGACCAACGCCATCTTCGGCTTCGCCTCGATGCTCGTGAAGATCCTCACGGACTACGGGCCGAAGGCCACCGTCGTGGTGTGGGATGCCGGCGACACGGGGCGCAAGGAGGTCTATCCGGAGTACAAGGCGCAGCGCGCTACACGCCCGGACCTCCTCAAGGAGCAGTGGCCCGCTCTCGAGCCGCTCGTCGAGGCGTTCGGCTATCGCAACCTACGCGTCCCTGGATATGAGGCCGACGACGTGATCGCGTCGATCGTCGAGAAGGCCCGCACCTCCGACCCAAAGATTCCGGTCATGGTCGTCACCGGGGACCGCGACGCCTACCAACTCGTCGACGACGGCGTCGTCAAGATCATGACGACGTCGCGGGGCATCACCGATACGCGCGTGTACGACCGCCAGGGCGTAATCGACCGCTACGGCATCCCGCCCGAGCTCATCCCGGACTTCATCGGCCTCAAGGGCGACACGAGCGACAACATCCCTGGCGTCCCCGGCATCGGCGACAAGACGGCGGCCGACCTGCTCCAGAGATTCGGCACCCTCGAGGATGTCCTCAGCCACATCGACGACATCTCCGGCGCCAAGCGCAAGCAGAACCTCTTGGAGCACGCCGACACCGCTCGCGTCTCGAAGCTCCTCGCCACGGCCAAGCGCGACATCGATGTCGACCTCGACCTCGAGCAGTTCGCCACGGCGGCGCCCGATCGGTCCCAGCTCCGGGACACCTTCCGCAGGTTCGAGCTGAGAGAACCGCTGCGGCGGCTCGAGGAGGCGCTCGGCTCGGCCGACGCCGCCGCACCCGCCCCCGAGGCCGAGCAAGCGCTGACCGCGCGGCTGCGCTCGGGCGCCACCCTCAAGGATCTGGAGCGGCTACCCGACAAGGAGGTGGCGGTAGCGGTCAGGTCCCCGGAGACGCCCCCCGACCAGCTGTTCTCGCCCGATCTGGCCTGGAGCTTTGGAGTCCACGCGGACGGCGCGGCCGACGTCCTGGCCGGGGCGTCGGAAGGACCCGAGGATGTCGTCAGGGCCCTCGGGCGGCGGCCCGTCGTCGCCCACGACGCCAAGTCCCTGGGGGAGGTGCCGGCGACGCTCGCCCACGACACCGAGGTCGCGGCTTACCTGCTCGAGCCGGCCCGGCGCGCTTACCCGTTCCGGGAGCTCACGGAGGAGCGCGGCCTGGGGACCGACA
>DATBYI010000402.1:0-28509 GCA_036513815.1 Solirubrobacteraceae bacterium | reverse complement strand
CCTCGAGTACCCGATCGTGTTCATGATCGGCCTCGAGGAGGGTGTCTTCCCGCACTCGCGGGCGCTCGACGAGGGTGGCCTCGAGGAGGAGCGCCGGCTCTGCTACGTCGGGATCACCCGCGCCCAGCGCGACCTGTACCTCACCTACGCCCGGACGCGGAACGTGTTCGGCTCCCGCAGCTTCGGGGCGCCCAGCCGCTTCATCTCCGAGATTCCGGCCGAGCTGACCGACCACGATCAACAACAGCCGCGAGGGCTGGCCGGGGTCCGCGCCCGGGCCACGACGTGGAGCACCGGACCAGCCAGCGACGGTGGCGGATCGTGGGGCGGCGGCCAGGCGGCGGCGCCGCCGGCCTCCTTCAGGCTGGGCGAGGACGTCACGCACCCGAAGTTCGGCGAGGGTGTGGTGACCGGCCTGGAGCCCGGCGGGATCGTCGTGATCCACTTCAGCCGCGACGGGTCCGAGCGCAAAATGGTCGCCGATCTGGCCCCGATCACGAAGCGCTAGCCCGCGCGGATGAACTAGGGTGCCGCCCCGAATGAGCGCGACGATCATCGACGGTAAGGCAGTCTCCGCGGCCGTCCGCGCCGAGGTGGGCCAGGACGTCGCCGCGTTTCGCGAGCGAACCGGCCGGGCGCCCGGCCTGGCCACGATCCTCGTCGGCGACGACCCAGCGTCGGCGGTGTACGTCGCGAATAAGCGCAAGGCGTGTGTCGAGGTCGGGATCATCGATTTCCACCAGCACCTCCCGGCCGATGCGAGCCAAGATCAGGTCGCGGCGGTGATCGAGGACGCCAACGGTAACCCGGAGGTGAGCGGGATCCTCCTCCAGCTGCCCGTCCCGGAGGGGTTGAACGGCAAGGAGCTGACCTCGCTGATCGAGGCCGACAAGGACGTCGATGGCCTCACCCACGTGAGCGCCGGCCGGCTCATGCAAGGCGCGCCCGGCCTGCGGCCGTGCACCCCGCTGGGGGTGATCGAGCTGCTCGACCGCTACTCGGTGGCGCTCGAAGGGGCGGAGGCGGTCGTCGTCGGCCGCTCCGACCTGGTCGGCAAGCCGGTCGCCTTCCTGCTCCTTCACCGCAACGCCACCGTGACCATCTGCCATTCGCGCACGCGCGACCTGCCGGGCGTGTGCTCGCGGGCGGACGTGCTGATCGCCGCCATCGGCCGGGCCGAGATGATCGGCGCCGACTACATCAAGCCGGGTGCCGCGGTGATCGACGTCGGCATCAACCGGACGGACGATGGGTTGAAGGGGGACGTCAAGTTCGACGAGGCCGTCGAGAAGGCCGGCCTGATCACGCCCGTCCCGGGGGGCGTCGGGCCGATGACGATCGCGATGCTGCTGCGCAACACGTTGATCGCGGCGAAGCTGGCCGCGGGCGTCGCGTAGCGGGCAGGCGCGCCGGGCAGGAGGACCAGGGCGCCCGAACGCGAACCTGTAGACGTGGAGAACCACATCCGCCGACTCCACCTCGAGCGCCTGTCCGGCGAGGACTGGCTCCTGGCCACGCTCGGGATGCTGTTGGTCTTCGATCTGCTCGTGCTGCCGTGGTTCTCGTTCGGCGCCACGATCAGCGTCGGGTCGGCGACGGTCTCGATCGGCGGCTCGCTCACCGCGGTGGACGCGCCCGACGCCTTCTTGGGCGTGCTGGCGCTGCTCTCGTGTGCGTTCCTGGTCGCCGATCTCGGATTCGAGCGGCTCTCGCCGCAGACGCACCTCCCGTCGATTGCCTCTGACCGCGAGACGACCCGCTTCGCGCTCGCCTGCCTGGCAGCGGGGCTCATCGCCTTGAAGTTCCTCTTCCACATCGGACGATTCGGCGAGCTCGCGCTCGGGTTCTGGCTGGCGGTGCTGCTCGTCGGGGCGCTCGTGGCGCTGACCCGGCGGGTGCGCCAGACCGGACCGGCGGTGTCGCCGTCGGTCGGTGAGCCGGCCTCCGAGTCCGGCTCGACCGCCTGATGCGGTTTAACATGGTCGGCGGCGCCTGGCGGCGGCGGCTTGTTTGACCCATCGCGGCTCCGGCGGGGGGAAATACTGGCCGGCGCCGGGGCGGTGCTGCTGCTCGTGTTCATGCTCGCCGGTGACTGGTACGGCAGCGGATCTCACGAGCGCAGCGGCTGGCAGGCGCTGACCGACCTGCGCTGGCTCGTCATCGTCACGATCGCCTTGGCCTTGCTGCTTACCGTCACCCAGGCGGTACGCCGGGCGCCCGCGGTGCCGGCCGCGCTCAGCGTGATCGTGACCGTGCTCGGGATCATCACCGTCCTGGCGCTGATCTACCGCGTCCTGATCGACCCGCCCGCCGATGAGCAGGCCGCGGCGTACCTGGGTCTGCTCAGCGCGATCGCGCTCGCCTACGGCGCCTACGCGTCGCTGCGCCAGGAGGGGGTCGCGCGCCGCGACGCCCCCGGCGAGATCCCGGTCGAGCGGCCCGGTGGCGCGGAGCGATCCTAGAATGGGGATCGATGCTCGACCGTGATCAGGTCCTCCACGTGGCCCGTCTCGCCCGCCTCGACCTGGGCGACCAGGAGGTCGAGCGCATGGCCGAGGAGCTCTCCAAGGTGCTCGACCACATCGAGAAGATCCGCGAGCTCGATCTCGAGGGCGTCCCCGCGACCTCTCACGTGATCGACGTCGTCAACGTCCTGCGGGCGGACGATCCCGAGCCGTCGCTCCCCCGCGAGGTGATTCTGGCCGCGGCCCCCGAGCCGCTGCACGACGGATTCGGCGTCCCGAGTCCCGGCGCGGCGTGAGCGACCTGATCGACCTGACCGCGGCGCAGGCCGCGGAGCGGATTCGCGCGGGGGAGATCGCCGCGGCGGAGCTGTTCGACGCCTACCGCGAGCGCGCGGCCGCCGACGAGCTCAACGCGTTCACGTGGCTGGCCGACGCGGCGCCGGCGGAGAACGGCCAGGCGAGCACACCGTTGGGTGGGGTGCCCGTCGCGGTCAAGGATCTGTTCTGCACCGAGGGAGTCCCGAGCCAGTCCGGCTCGAAGATCCTCGAGGGCTACCTCCCGCCCTACACCGCCACCGTGGTGGCGAAGCTGCGCGACGCGGGGGCGCCGCTCCTGGGCAAGACCAATCAGGACGAGTTCGCCATGGGCTCCTCGACCGAGAACTCGGCGTTCGGCCCAGCCCTCAATCCGTGGGACCGCGGTCGGGTGCCCGGCGGTTCCTCGGGCGGCAGCGCCGCCGCGGTGGCGGCCGGGCTGGCGCCGTGGGCGATCGGCACCGACACGGGCGGATCGATCCGGCAGCCGGCGGCGCTGTGCGGGATCGTCGGCTTGAAGCCCACGTATGGGGCGTGCTCGCGCTACGGCATGATCGCGTTCGCGTCCTCGCTCGATCAGGCCGGCCCGCTCACGCGCGACGTGACGGACGCGGCGCTGATCCTCCGCCACACGATCGGGCGCGATCGCCAGGATTCGACCTCGCTCGAATACCCGGGCGAGATCGCACTGCCTACGGCCGAGGCCCTGAAGGGGATCAGGCTCGGCGTGCCCGAGGATCTGACCGGCGCCGAGGGCGGGATCGAGCCCGGCGTGCGGGAGAGCTTCGACGCCGCGCTCGCGCTCGCGGAGCGCCTGGGCGCATCGATCGAGCCGTGCCGCCTGCCCCACGCGCCGCACGCGCTGTCGGCGTACTACCTGATTGCGCCGGCCGAGGCGTCCGCCAACCTGGCGCGCTTTGACGGCGTCCGCTATGGACTTCGCGTCGACGGCGACAAGGACCTCGACACGATGTACAGCCGGACGCGGGCGGTCGGGTTCGGGCCCGAGGTCAAGCGCCGGATCATGCTCGGAACCTACGCGCTCTCGAGCGGGTATTACGACGCGTATTACGGGACCGCGCAGAAGGTGCGCACGAAGATCGCCGAGGACTTCCGGGCCGCGTTCGACCGCTTCGACTTCATCGTCACGCCGACCAGCCCGTGCACCGCCTTCAAGCTGGGGGCGAAGCTCGACGACCCGCTCGCCATGTACCTGAACGACTTCCTCGCCGTGCCGATGTCACTGGCCGGGATCCCGGCCATCTCGATACCGTCAGGCCTGAGCGAGGGCCTGCCGGTGGGATTCCAGCTGGCCGGCCCGGCCTTCAGCGAGAGCCGCCTGCTCGACGCGGCGCACGCGCTCGAGACGGCGATTGGCTTCGACGGGAGCAAGGCGCGGCAATGAGCGCGACCAGCACCGATTACGAGCCGGTCATCGGCCTCGAGATCCACGTCCAGCTCGACACGCGGACGAAGATGTTCTGCGGGTGCGAGCTCTCGTTCAACGACCCCCCGAACGTCCACACGTGCCCGACCTGCCTCGGCCTCCCGGGCGCGCTGCCGGTCCTCAACGCTCGAGCGGTCCACTTCGGAATCATGATCGGGCTCGCGCTGGACTGCGAGATCGCCGAGCGCTCGCTGTTTCACCGCAAGAACTACTTCTATCCCGACCTTCCCAAGGGCTACCAGATCTCGCAGTACGACGTTCCGCTGTGCCTCGGCGGCCGGCTGGGCGATGTGCGCATCCATCGCGTCCACCTCGAGGAGGACGCCGCCAAGCTGAATCACCTGGGCGCGAGCGGCCGCATCCACGGCTCTGACCGGAGCTGGGTCGACTTCAACCGGGGCGGGACGCCGCTGGTGGAGATCGTGACCGAGCCTGACATCCGCTCGCCGGAGCAGTCCCGCGAGTGGCTGATCCTGCTGCGCACCACGCTCCGGCAGCTGGGGGTGTCCGACGTCGACATGTCACAGGGATCCCTGCGCTGCGACGCCAACGTGTCGATCCGCCCGGTCGGGACGCGCGAGCTCGGGACCAAGACCGAGCTCAAGAATATGAATTCGTTCGCCTTCCTCGAGCGGGGCGTCCGGGCCGAGATCGAGCGCCAGCGAGGGCTGCTCGAGCACGGAGAGTCGGTCGTGCAGGAAACCTTGCATTTCGACCCTGTGAGCGGCGGGCTGACTCCGTTGCGCTCCAAGGAGGAGGCGCACGACTACCGCTACTTCCCCGAGCCCGATCTTGTCCCGCTTGTCGTCGGCGAGGAGATGCTGAGCGCCGCGCGGGCCGACATGCCGACCGAGCTGCCGGCCGAACGCGCCGAGCGCTTCGAGCGCGAACTTGGTCTGCACGCTGACACTGCCCGCCTGTTCGCCTTCCGCTCTGAGCTCGGCGACTACTTCGAACGGGCCCTGGCGGCCGCCGGCGGCGCGGACTCCGCACCCGAGAACGGCGGTCTCGAACCCGCCGAGCTGTCCAACTGGATCCCTCAGCTCGTCGAGCGGATCGGCTCGGACGCCGACCCGGCGAGCAGCAAGGTGAGTCCCGAAAGCCTCGCGCGCCTCGCGACGATGGTCAAGGCGAGGGAGGTGAGCCGCGACGCCGCGCGGGAGGTGCTGAGCGTCCTGGTCAAGGAGGGCGGGGACCCACGCGCGATCGTCGAACGGGAGGGACTCGGTGCCATCACGGCCGAGGACAACGGATTGGCGGAGATCGTCGACCGAGCCATCGCGTCCGATCCGGCCGCGGCCGACAAGGTTCGCGAGGGGAACATGAAGGCGATCGGACCGCTCGTCGGGTACGTGATGCGCGAGACCAAAGGACGCGCCGACGGCGGCGAGATCACCCGCCTGATCCGGGAGCGGCTGAAGGCCTAGTTATTGAGGCGGCGGGAGAGCCTGCGAACTACGAACCCGGCGGCCAGCAGCGTACCGCCGCCCGCCACGAGCAGGACCACGTCGAGCCCGGTGAACGGCAGCGTTCCCGCGGAACTCGCGGTCGTGTTGCTGTTCCCCACCGACGAGCACAACTGTGGGCTGTAGGCCTGACACGTGGAGCTGCCGGCGGCCAGTGCGGAGCCGGGCAGAATCGACAAGACGAGGACAACCCCTACCAACGTTGCGATGCGTTTCATGAATCCCTTCGTTCCTCCCAGAAGCCGCAGAACAGTCACCAATCCTACATCAACCTACGGACACCACGCAAGGACGTACTAACGCTCAGAAATCCGCCAATTCCTCGATGTTTATGCGTCGAGGTGGCGGGTAGTGGTGACGCTTTCTTCCGCCGTCACTCGACGACGACGAGCATCTGGAGCGCCGCCTGCGGGCTCAGCGGATGGGGGCTGTCGACGCGCGCCAAGGCCACCTGGATGGCGGGTTCCTGAGAGTTGATCGAGCCGGCCATCTGGAGGTCGCGACGGGCGAGGACACGGTCGTTCAGCGCCGACGCGGACAGGCCGGCTCCGAGCCAGGCATACCACCCGCCGGGATCGCGCGAGATCGACTGCTCGAAGCGCCTGAGCGCCTGGGCGTACTGACCCGTCTGGAGGGCGATCGTTCCACCGATCCGCCCCGGATCGGCGCTCAGCGGATTGAGCTTCGCGGCGGTGTTCAGATCGGCCAGGGCCTTGGCGGGGTCGGTCTGACGGACGTCGCTGGCCGCTGAGCTCTCTCGCACCGACAGGTACGGGAACGCGAGCACGACGACCGCGGCGAGCAGCGCCGCAATGCCGGTGGCGCCGACCGCGATCCGCCGGGACGACCGTCCTGGCCGCGATCGCGCCGGCTCCGTCCGCGACGGGCTGGGCTCCGGGCGGCCGAGCGATGCGGCCATGGCCAGGAAGCCGAGCGCCGGCCCGCTCAGCGCCGGGATCTCCCAGAACCAGTCGATCGATCCGTGGATGACCCAGACGACGAGCGGCAGCAGGGCGACGCCGGCGACGGCCTGGGTGAGGCCGGCTCCGGCGATGCCCGAGGAGGGATCGCCTCCGGCCTCCGCCTCCAAGGACGGATCGCCTCCGGCCTCCGCCGCCGACGAGGGATCGCCTCCGGGCGCCGCCTCCGGCGGGCCGCGCCGGGCCTGGAACGCGGCCATCACCGCGGCCACGAGGAACAGCCCGAAGAGCACGAACCCGGCGATCCCCGTGTGCGCGAGCAGGCGTAGTTCGAGGCTGTGGATCCAGGCCGGCTCCTGATCGGTCCGGCGGCGCGGAACGTAGTAGTTGTCGAAGTTGTCCTGCCCCAGACCGCCGATCGGATGGGCCAGGAAGGCGTCGAGCGCGACGCGCCAGAAGTCGTAGCGCCCGCTGCCGACGACGCCGAAGTTGCTCGTCGAGACCGTCTCCTTGGAGGCGTGCACGAACCCGTTCCATTGCCGGCTCAGGAACGAGAACGGGTGGCCCTTGGTGGCGGCGAGCACGCCCGCGCCTCCGCCGGCGACGGCGATGACCGTGGCGAGGACGGCGAGCTGGCGCCGACGGGCTGGGGACGGGCTCGGGATCCGGCCGAGCTGGTCCGCCCATGCGGCCAGGGTGGCGATCACGAACACGACGGCGCACAGCAGTAGCGACGCCTCGCCCGCGCTCTTGGCGGCGTGGGCGAGTGCGGCGTCCCCGGTCGCCTTGTAGACCGCGAGCAGGCGATGCAACGGAATCAGCGTGGCCGCGACCGGGAGCAGGGCGGCGATCACGACGCGGAGCCGGTCGCGGACGAGCACGAGCGCCACGATCAGGACGAGCGGCAGGGTGAAGAGCCAGCCGCGGCTCTCGACGATCAGCGTCAGCTGCAGAGCGCCGCAGGCGATCGCGACGAGCAGCCCGCGCAGGGGGCCGGGCAGCTCGCGCCGCGGCGCCAGCGCCGTCGCCATCAACGCGTCGATCATGAACAGCGCCGCCGTCGAGTTGAAATAGCCGGTGGGTGACTCGAGCCGCCCGCCGATGATCAGGCTTCCGACGTGATCAGCCGAAGCGAGGCGGAACAGGAGCACGAGGCCGATCGCGCCGACGCCGATGACGAAGGTGAGGAGCGCGAGCAGGGCGGCGCGGCCGCGCCACGGAATCGCGAGCATCACCGCGAACAGGATCAGGTAGAGCAGGGCCCGGTTACTCCCCTCGAGCGCGTCACCGGGGGACTGGGCCCAGGCGATCGACAGGTACGACCACGCGACGTACAGCCCGAACGCCCCGAGCGCAACTCGTCCCCGGCGGTCCGAGGGGAGCGCGGCCGGCCCCAGGACGACGGCCAGGACGGCCAGGACGGCGATCAGCACGAGCGCGCCCCAGTACCACGTGTCCGTGTTGTAGCCGCCGTCGTGCTCGGCCCAGACGAGCATCAGGGCGACCGCGAGCAGGCCCGGGACCAGCGCTGGCGCATGCGGTCTCAGGCGTCTAACGATGTGCACGGATTGGAGCGAGCAGTCCCCCTGCGGCGATGATGCCCCGCAAGCATAGGCGGCTCCGGGGTCACGCTCCGTCACGGTTTGTCCGGGTGAACCTACGCAACTAGACAGGCCGCCGTCGGGCCTCCCGGATGCGGGGGTACACCGTGGTGGCCAGATGTTCGAAGAGAGGCCCGTTACGGCGAACGGGTCCGCACACCGGTCGATACCGAAGCTGGCGGTCGGCCTACAAGACAGCGGCTGAGCCGCCGACGAGCCCCTGCGTGGATCAGTCATGCGTGCCCCTATCCGTCTCTCCCTTTCGGTCGCGTTCGTCGCGGTCATCCTGGGCTGCGTAAACGTCGCATCCGCTCCGATCGCGTCCGCTTCGGCCGGCGTTTGCGACCTCGTAGCCGCACCCAACGGATCCGACACCGCGCCGGGCACGATCGGTGCGCCCTTCCAGACCGTGCAGCACCTGGTCGACTCGCTCCAGCCCGGCCAGACGGGATGCCTGCGCGCCGGCGTCTACGAGGAGGACGTCACGATGCGACAAGGCGGAACGGCCGCCGCGCCGGTCGTCGTCCGCTCCTACCCGGGGGAGACCGCGACGCTGGTCGGGCGCCTGCGCCTGGCCGAGGGTTCGGACTACACCGAGATCGAGGACCTGAACCTGGTCGGGATCGAGCACGGTCACGACTGCGCGACCATGTGCGCGAGCCCGACGGTGGACGCGAACCACACCACCTGGAGCGGGGACGACGTGACCAACGATCACGCCAACGCGATCTGCTTCCTGCTCGGGGACTCTCACGGCGTCTACGGGACGGCCAACTACACGACGATCGAAGGCGATCGCATTCACGACTGCGGCGCGCTCCCGGCAACCAACTACGACCACGGCATCTACGTCGAGGAGAGCTACGGCTCGAAGATCGTCGACGATGAGATCTACGACAACTCCGATCGCGGCATCCAGCTCTACCCGCAGGCGGTCGACACGCTGATACGCGGCGACGTGATCACCGGCAACGGCGAAGGCGTCGACTTCGGCGCCGATGGCCCCCAGTCCTCGGACGACAACCTCGTCGAGGACAACATCATCGCCAACTCGAACGTCCTCTACAACGTGATGTCCGCCTACGGCCCGGGCGACCAGGTCGGGACCGGCAACGTGGTGCGGCACAACTGCATCGGCGGCGGCGCCTACGACAACGCCGGCAACCCTGGCGGCGTCAGGTTCGACCACTCGGGCTTCCAGCTCGAGGGGAACGTGCTGGCCAAGCCCACCTACGTCGACGCCGCCCAGGCCGACTTCCTGCCGAGCACCGGTAGCCGCTGCTCCGGAATCCTCGGGCCGTCGGCGTTTGCTGGCCTCGAGGCGATGACGGTCGAACACCCGGCTGGCCCCGGTCGGGGTCTCAGTCTTGGCGGCGGCATGGCGGTGACCATCCGGGCCTACTGGGCAAGCCGTGGCGGTCGCCGGGTCCTTCGCATCGACGGCCTGCTCGTTCGTCGAGGCGAGCGGGCCCACGTCGCGGCGCTTCGCTGCCAGGCGGGCCGGCAGGTGATCATGCGCATGCTCCGCGGCGGCAAGTGGGTCGACGTCGCGTCGGGCCGGACGCGGGCCAACTGCACGTTCACCGCCGCGGACCGACTCGGCGCGTCGAAGCGGGTCCGGCTCGAGGCCGTCGTGGCCGGCGTCGGGCGCTCGAACGTGCTGACGATTCGCCCGCGCCCGCACGTCTGAAGCCCGCTCTCAGCGGGCGATCACGTTCCTAGTGGCGCTCCGCCCTGGTCCTCTGATAGCTTGCCGCACGCCGAATCTCCGGATCGCCCGTCCGGGGAGCGGGGAACCCAAGTCGTTGGGGCGAATCCCGCGGTGGTCCGCGGGACGCGCTCGTTTGAGCGCCAGCCCGTCAGCTAACCCCGTAGGCACCAGGCGTAGAAGCCAGTAGTTGCCAATAAGCAGGTGCCGTAGCTCGTCCCGGGAGAGCGTTGGCCGTTGCGTGCCGTTGGAACCTCAGCCCGTCGTGTTATTCAGATCGCTGCGCTGACCCTCGTGTCGCTGAGCGCTCCCGGCGTTAGCGCCGCCGCGTCGTCCGCCAGCCCGTGCGACAAGTTCGCCTCCCCGCACGGCTCGGATCGGGCGAGCGGGACGATCGCGCACCCCTTCGCGACGCCGAGCCGGCTGATCTCCTCGCTCCGTCCCGGTCAGACGGGTTGCCTGCGCGCGGGGGTCTACCGGCAGGATGTGACGGTCAGGCGCGGAGGCGCTCCTGGGCGGCCGATCGTGCTTCGCTCGTATCCCGGCCAGCGAGCGACGATCGTTGGCCGCCTGTACCTGGCGCGAGGGGCGAGCTACACGACGATCTCCTACCTGACGCTCGTCGGCCGCGAGCTCGGGCGGGCCTGCTCGAACATGTGCCCGAGCCCGACGGTCAACGCCGATGACACGACGTTCGTGCATGACGACGTGACCAACGATCACGCCGACGCGAGCTGCTTCCTGCTCGGCGACTCGCACGGGGTCTACGGACCCGCGAACGGCACGACGATCGAGGACGACCACATCCACGATTGCGGCCAGATGCCCCCGACGAACTACGACCACGGGATCTACGTCGAGGAGAGCTACGGATCGAAGATCGTCGACAACCTGATCTACAACAACGCCGATCGCGGGATCCAGCTCTACCCGCAGGCGATGGCCACGTCGATCATAGGCAATGTGATCGACGGGAACGGGGAGGGGGTCGTGTTCGGCGCGAGCGGCTCGCAGTCCTCAGACGACAACATGGTCGAAGACAACATCATCATCAACTCGCGGGTCCTCTACAACGTCGCCGGCGCCTACGGCCCCAGTGACCGGGTCGGCACCGGAAATGTCGTGCAGCAGAACTGCATCGGCGGCGGCGCGGCGGACAACGTTCGCAATCCGGGCGGCGTCCGGTTCGATCACGCTGGATTCGTCCTCTCCCACAACACGCTCGTGACCCCGTCCGCCTCCGCCGAGGTCACCTTGTCGCTACCGGCACCGCTTTCTTCGGTGTCGCCGCTGTCGCTCGTACCCCCGCTGCCCGCGTCGCTCGGCCCGCTGCTGAAGCGCTCGGGGCCAACGGCCCGGGCCGCGGGGCTGTGCCACGGGATGAAGATCGGCGCCTGACGCGGCGGCTTACCCGGCGCGAGCCTGTGGGCTGCACCTGGTCAGCGCGAGAGTGCGCCGCGGGCCCGGTCAAGCAGGCTGCGTGTCCGCCCGGGCGGGGTTCCGTTGGCCTCGCCGGCGTAGCCGTAGTACGAGTAGGACTCGGTGCCGTACTGCGGATCGCGGTTCACGACGATGCCAAGGATGTTCGCGTTGGCCGACTCGAGCTGACGCAGCGCGCTGCGCAGGCCCTTGCTCGTCGCCTTGCTCAGGTCGACGATCAGGATGATCCCGTCGACGCGGGCGGCAACGGCCGGTGCGTCGGCTCCGATCGACAGCGGCGGAGTGTCGATGATCACCGCGTCATAGGCGGTCTTGAGTTCTTGCAGCGCGACCCGCCCGCGTGGGGTCTCGAGCAGGTTCGAGAGGCTGGTGGCGTGCTCACCACGGGGCATCAGGTCGAGGGCTGACTCAACGGTGGCGACGGCCTCCACGGCGTCATCCAGGTCCGCCGAGCCGACCAGGTAGTCGCTCAGGCCCGGCTCGAGGCGACCGTTCGGTCCGCCGTGCAGCCGCGTCGAGAGTCCGCGGCGATGGATGTCGGCGTCGACCACGAGCGTTGTCGAGCCCGTCGTCTTGAGGGCGAGCGCCAGCTCGTAGACGATCGTCGTCTTGCCCTCTCCCTCGGCCCAGCTCGTGATCGCGATCGACCTTGTGTCCGCAGGCAGGAGCATCCGAAAGCTCGTGCGAAGCATGCGGAAGGCCTCGGCGAACGCACGGTCAGACACGCTGGAGGATCTGCGATCGGGGATGTAGGCGAGGATCGGTAGCTCGATGTCCCTGGGCAACTCCTCGACGGAGCGGATGCGGATGTCGAAGCGTTCGCGCAGGAAAGCGAGAGCGATTCCGGCGGCGAGGCCCAGCAGGGCGGCGATGAGCCCGTACAAGAGTGGGCGCGGCCGCGCCGGCGAGATCGGCAATGCCGCGTAGTTGGCCACCGTGACCGACGCGCCGGTCTCGCTGGCGAGGTGTGGCGCGTAGCGGACAAACAGGTTCGCGTAGGTGTCGGCGATCAGCTTGGCGCCCGCCGGCGTGGGGCGCTCGGCCGTGATCGTCATCAGCTGCGTCTGCGCGACGGCAGCGATCGACACGTCGGACTGAATGCTCTTCCCGGTCTCCCCACCGCCGATGGCGGCCGCCACCTGGCTCGCGAAGTTCAGGCTTGACGCGACATCGGCGTAGGACCGAGCCGCTTCCTCGTCGGCCTGCGTCGTGTCAAACGAGCTGATCCGTCCCGGCTGGGCGACGAGCAACGTGGCCGAGGTTGAATAGATCCGCGTCAGCGTCGCGGTCACCACTTCGGTGACGATCACGAACGTCAGAACGGTCACGATCACGATCGCTTTGCGCTTCCAGAGGATCGCCAGCCAGTTGCCTTCGTTTGCGGAGCTTTGAGCGGACAAGTGCGGGCCAGGTTACCCGTCGCCATCCCGGGGCGTCGCAGACTGCGGGCGCCTGACCCGCCCCGGGCGGCGCCGGCGCGGGCGCAGCTGGAGCGTCGGCTCCGAGCGCGCGAGGAGCAACTCACGGTAGAGCGCCTCGACGCGACGCGCCACCGAGTCGATTGAGAAGTCCCGCCGCTGGCGCTCGCCGGCGCGCCGGCCGAGCTCGCGAGCGAACTCGGGATCGCGCAGGAGCGTGGCGATCGCCTCGGCGAGCGCCGACGAATCCCCGGGGGGGATGAGCAGCCCCTCCACCCGATCCTCGATCAGGTCGGGAATGCCGCCGGCGCGCGTAGCGACGACCGGTTTTTCGAGCGCCATGTACTCCATGATCGCCAGCGGCGTCGTCTCGGAGTAGGAACACAGAGTGGCGACGTCGCAGGCCGCGATCAGGTCCGGCACATCCGAGCGCGCTCCCAGCAGCCTCACCACATCACCTAGGCGCAGCTCGGCGATCAGGCGCTCCAGGCGGCCCCGCTCGCGTCCTTCTCCGGCAATCGCCACGCGCAGGCCGGGAAACTCGTCCCTGAGCTGCGCGGCGGCCTGCACGAGCACGGGAAGCGACTTGTATGGGTCGAGGCGGGCGACGGCGAGCACGAGTGGCGCGCCGTCCGAGATCCCCAGATCCGCGCGAACGGGCCGGCCGGAGGGCACGGGCTGAGCGATCCCGTTCCGGATGTACTCGAGCCGCGTGCGGCGGGGGTCGATGCGCTCGACCTCGATCATGCGGGCTCGGGCCAGTTCCGACGAGGCGATAATCGCATCGGATGAACGGGCCACGAGGACGCGATCGAGAATGCGCCGCATGGGTTGGCCCTCGTAGGACCAACCGTGCTCATGGGCAACCACCACCGGCACGCCGGCCAGCGGCCCGATCAGGGCGGCCCACACGTTGGAGCCGAACATGTGGCCGTGAAGCACCTGAACGCGCTCGCGGCGCAGATACGACACGAGCGGCCGCCAGGCGTGAAGGTGGAGCTTGCCCCGTCTGGCCAGTGACAGGACGCGGACTCCCTGCCCCTCGAGCTCGCGGATGAGAGCGAGCTCAGCGCCGTTGGGCTGGCCGGGACTCAGCCGGGTGACGCATAGCGTGCACCGGAAGCGGGTGGGGTCGAGCCGCAGGGCCAGCTCGCGCGCCATCGTCTCCGCCCCGCCGCCGGTCACGGCCAAGTCGTCGATCAGCGAGACGACATGGATGCGCTCATCGCCCGGCCCGTTCGGCACGTGGAGAGGATCGCAAATCCCCGGATACAGGGGCATCATCCGATCAACGTGACAGATCAGCCTGAAGCTTCCTCGCCCGCCCCCGGCCGAGCGCAGGGGGCGGTGGGGAACACCCTGCTCCAACTCGCCGCGCAGCTGACCGGGGCGGCGTTCACCGCCGGCCTGACGATTTACCTCGTGCGTTCCCTCGGGCCTCACGGATACGGGGCGTTCGCCATCGCGGTGAGCATCGGCCTGCTCCTGCTCCTGCCGTCCGATTTCGGCCTGTCCGCCGCGATCGCGCGGTTCCTCGCGGAGCGTCGCGATGACCCCGATGCGGCGTCCGGGGTCCTCGCTCGCGGCCTCCAGTTGAAGGTCGGCGCGGGTGCCGTGACCACGATCATCCTGTTCGCCGTCGCGCCCGTGATCGCGCGTGCCTACGGATATCCGGGTCTGACCTGGCCGCTGCGTTGGGTGTCGCTCGCGCTGTTCGGCGCCGGCCTCGTGTACTTCCTGAACGCCTGTTTCGCGGCCGTCCGGACTTCTTCGAGCAGCCTCAAGATGTACCTCTGCGAGAGCGCGGTGGAAACCGCCGCGAGCATTCTCCTCGTCGCGTCCGGGCTCGGCGTGGCCGGCGCCGCCCTCGGCCGCGCGGTGGGTTATTCGGCCGGGGCGGTCGGTGGGTTGATCCTGGCCAGGCCGATCATCGGTCCGTTCCGGCGGGCGTGGCGGGCGCGGCGGGTCCTGTCCGTCAGGGCGCTCGCGCGGTATGCGAGCGCGATGATGATCGTTGATTCCGCCCACACTGCCATCGCGCAGATCGACGTCCTGTTCATCGCCGCCATGGTCAGTGTCCAGGCCGCCGGGCCGTTCGCGGCGGTGACACGGCTATTTACGTTTCTGAACTACCTCGGCACCGCCGTGGCCTCGGGCGTCGGTCCCCGCCTCGCGCGAACCGCGCGAGCCGAACCGGACGCTCGCACGTTCGGGCTAGGCCTGAAGTACGTGGTGATCTTCGAGGGGGTGCTCCTCGCGCCGCTCGTCGTGTGGTCGAAGCCCATCGTCACGCTGGTGCTGGGGCCCGGCTACGCGGAATCGGTCGGCGTGTTGCGAGCCCTGGCGCCGAGTGCCGTGTTGGGTGGACTCGCGCCCGTTCTCGCCCTCGGCGTGAACTACCTGGGTGAGGCACGCCGCCGCGTCCCGGTCATGCTCGGCGTGCTCGTGCTCGGCATCGTGTCGACCTACGTGCTGATCCAGACGGTCGGCGTGATCGGCGCCGCGGTCGCCGATGACCTGGTGCTCCTCGCCCACGTGCTGGCTCATCTGTGGATCGGCCGGAGCTTGATCGAGATCGACCTGCGGCGCTTCGGGCTGACGTGCGCCCGCGTCCTCGGCGCCGCGGCCGTCATGGGGCTCGTCATGGCCGCCGTGGGAACGGGCCGCCTGTCGCCGGCTCAGTGGATTATCGGCTCGGTCGCCGGAGTTTTCGTCTTCACTTTGGTGCTGCGGCTGAGCGGTGAGGTGACGCGAAAGGAGCTCGACTGGGTGCGACGCACGACGCTGGTGGCCCTACGCCGGGCACGGCCGACGCGCGTGGGCGTTTGAGAACATGCGTTCCGTGTCCGGCGCACTCGTTCTCTGTTATCACGCGGTCAGTCCGGCGTGGCCCGCGCCGCTGGCGGTGACGCCCGACGCACTCGAACGCCAGATGAGATGGCTGGTCGACAGCGGCTGGGAGGCGGGCACGTTCCGCGAGGTAACCGAGTCGTCGAGCTCGCGCGCTGTCGCCATAACGTTCGACGACGCGTTCGCGTCAGTCGCCACAATCGCCTTTCCGATCCTGTCGTCGCTCGGCCTCAAGGCGACAGTGTTCGCGCCGACCGCCTACATCGGCCAGGCGGTGGGCCTGCGCTGGAGCGGGACCGAGCAATGGACGGGAACTCCGCACGAGTCCGAGCTGGCGCCGATGACGTGGGATGCGCTCGGGACGCTGATGGAGGCGGGCTGGGAAGTCGGCTCCCACACAAAGACTCATCCTCATCTCACGCAGCTCGACGACGCGTCGCTGCGCGCCGAGCTGGAGGGTTCGCGCGAGGCGTGTCGCGCGGGCGTCGGCCGGGCGTGCGAGACGATCGCCTATCCGTACGGGGACGTCGACGCGCGCGTCGTCGACTTCACCCGCGACGCCGGGTATGTCGCCGGCGCGACGCTGTCGCATCGATTGGCAGGACTGGGGCCCTACCGGGTACCGAGGGTCGGGATCTACCGAGACGACCGCTGGTGGCGCTTCCGGCTCAAGCTCAACCCCGCCGTCCGTCGGGCGCGGCAGTCCTCGAGGTGGCCAGACCCGCCCGCCAAGGTGAGGCAGATGTGACGTGCGTCTTGATCTATCACGATGTCGCACCCGCGCTAGAACGCGACCGCTTCGGATTCCCCGGCGCCGTCGCCGGGCGTTACAAACTGACACCGGCTGACTTCGATGCACATCTGCACGCGCTCGCTGACGCCGGGGCGAGTGTCGGCTTGATCCAAAGTAACCCCTCGGTGGCGCTGACCTTCGACGACGGCGGAGCGTCCGCGCTTGAGATCGCCGACGCGCTCGAGCGCAGAGGGTGGGTCGGGCATTTCTTTCTCACCACGACACGGATCGGAACGCCAGGGTTTCTCGATCCCGACGGCGTCCGCGAGCTTGTCGCCCGCGGCCACGAGGTCGGCAGCCACTCACACACCCACCCCGGATACATGGGGCGGCTCAGCCGGGCCGAACTTGCTCGTGAATGGCGCCAGAGTCGCGACGCGCTGGGCGAGATCACCGGCGCGCCGCCGCGGTCCGCCGCCGTCCCGGGAGGCTTTCTGTCGGCGACGCTCATCGACGAGGCGGCCGGGGCCGGCTACGAGGTCCTCATGACCTCGACGCCGACGGTCCGGCGCGAGCGGGTCGGAGCGATGCTGGTTCAGGGCCGCTACACGATCTGGGCGAGCACTCCGGCCCGGCGGGTGGCGGCCTACGCGAGCGGGCAGCCGTGGGCCCGGGCAACGGCGTGGGCGGGCTGGCAGGCCAAGAGCGCCGCCAAGCGCGTCTCGCCCGAGGTCTACGAAGCGCTACGGAGGCGCGCGTAACGCTCGTAGGCCAGCACGACCCCGACCATGAGCAGCAGCACGGCCAGGATGTCCGGGGTACGGGGCGGGTAATCGCCCAGGCAGCTGAGCAGCACGCCGGCGAACGACGCCGCCACCCCGAGGAACAACAGCTCACTCGACCCCGAGCGTCTGAGCGTTCGCCACGTGGCACGGACGAACGTGTACAGGAAGGCCATGAACACGGCGAAGCCGATCAACCCGAGCTCGGCCGCGACGGTGAGAAAGACGTCGTGGGCGTGGTCGATCGGCGTTAGGTCGAACGCGTACAGGCCGTAGCTCGGCGAGATGACAGGGAAGTTGCCCTCGCCGACCCCGAGCCACGGGTGGGCGGCGATGATGGACGGCGTGGTCTTCCAGATCAGCACGCGGGGATCTTGTGAGACGCCGGCGACGCTGTCGATCGCGGTGAGTCGCTGTTGCACGGCGCCAAGTTGGGGCGAGCGCAGGATCGCTCCGAAGTTGAACGCGACGACGATCACCAGGACGGCGGCGAGCGCCGCCGCGAGGCGCCGGAAGCGAGATGAGCCGAGCAGCACAAAGACGACGAGGACCGCGCCGAGGATGGCCGTGCGCGACTGCGTCAACACGAGTGCGACGACGATCAGCGGCGTTGCCCCGAGTCCGACCAAGCGCCGCCACACGTCGCCGCTCGCGGCGATCAGCGCCAGCGCGGGCCCCAGCGTCAGCAGCAGGTAGAAGGCCAGCACGTTCGGGCTGTCGAATCCGAGCTCGGCGCGCGCGGCATCACTGGTCGCGGCCGCGGCGTTGGCGGTCACACTCGAGGAGGCGATCGTTACCAACCCGACGATGCCGCCCGAAATTACGAGTACCAGCAGCAGGCGCTCGATGTCGGGTTTATCCAGGCGCGAGACGAAAATCGAGATCACCAGGTACGCGAATGCATTCGCGGTGATGACGAGTACGGCGTGGGTGTCAGGGGCGAAGAACAGGCCACTGATGGACACGACAAGCAGGAGCAGGAACCACACGTGTGTGGCATGGAGCTTGCGGTCGGAGCTGAGGACGAGGCGAGGCAGGATCGACAGCGCCGTGATTACGAGAAGTCCCTTGGCGGGCGTGACATTGGCACTGGCGATCGACGTTCCGACCGACTCGAGCGGGATGGCGAGCAGCGAGGCGTATACCCCCCACAGAGGGCGCCAGACGATCACCCCGAGGACGACCGGCGCGATCACGAGCAGCGCCGCGTAGGTAGGGGAGAGGCGGTACATCGCTTCGGCTAAGATGGCCGCGAATACAGCCGCGAAAAGGACCATCGCCGGTGTCGATGTCGCCCGGGATCCAAGCGCCCGAGTGCTCATTGCCTGCCAGGATACGCAACCACCAGGGGGAGACAGGCAATGAGAGTGGCCGTGTTCACGGACTACGTGTACCGCCGCCAACGCGGCCTCATCTATAGCGAGCGTGCCTTCGGGCTGTTCCTCGCCGGGGTTGGCGAGAAGGTCGATCAACTCGTCGTGATCGGCCGGATCACGAGTGACTCCGACTCCGCTCCGGCCCGCTATCCGCTGCCCCCGAGCGTGCGCTTCGTGGCGCTGCCCCACTACGAGAGCCTGGTCCATCCCGGCGCTGTGCTCGCGTCGCTGGTGCGCTCGCTGCGCACGATGTGGGATGCCCTGGCCGACGTGGACGTCGCGTGGATCCTCGGCCCCTATCCGCATTCGATCGCGCTGGTGCTCGTCGCCCTCGCTCGCCGCCGGCCCGTCGTTCTCGGTGTCCGTCAGGACTGGCCGCGCTACGTCCGGATGAGGCGGCCGGGTCGCCGGTGGCTCCACCGCGCCGCCGATGTGCTCGAGTGGATGTGGCGGACCCTCGCGCGCCGGCTGCCGGTCGTGGCCGTCGGCCCCGAGCTGGCGAGAACCTACGGGTCGGCTCCGGCCGTCCTCGAGCTCTCCGTGTCGGTCGTGCCGAAAGCGGTCCTCGAGTCCCCGCCGATCGACGATCGGCGGGACTACGGCGGCGAGCTCAGGGTGCTGAGCGTCGGGCGGCTCGACCCCGAGAAGAACCCGCTGCTGCTGGCTGACATCCTGGCCGGCCTGAACGCGTGCGAGCCCCGCTGGCATCTGAACGTGTGCGGTGAAGGAGAGCTCGCGGGCAGGCTCGAGGACAGGCTGCGCGAGCTCGGAGTGGCGCAGCACGCGGACCTGTTGGGTTACATCCCGATGGGTGAGCGCCTCCTCGATCTCTATCGCGACAGTCACGCGTTGCTCCACGTGTCCTGGACGGAGGGACTTCCGCAGGTCCTCGTCGAGGCGTTCGCGACGGGCCTGCCGGTGGTCGCGACGGCGGTCGGCGGGGTCCGCGCCGGCGTGGGCGAGGCAGCGGTCCTGATCTCGCCCGGAGACGCGGACGCCGCCGTCGGCGCGCTGAGCCGGGTGGCCGGCGATCCGGCGCTGCGCGCACGCCTCGTGGCGGCCGGGCGCGAGCGGGCCTCCGACCAGACGATCGAGGCGCAGACCGAGCGACTAATCGCATTCCTCGAAGGCCAGGCGGAACGGTATGGACGACGCCGCGCACGCTGAGCCGGGCCCCGGGGCCGACGGGCGCGTCGATTGCTCGGTGCTGATGCCCGTGCTCGACGAGGAACGTCACATCGCGGCGAGCGTCGCGGCCATGCGGCGTCAGCGGTTTCCCGGCCGGCTCGAGTTCCTCGTCGTCGACGGGGGCTCATCGGACCGGACGCGACAGATCCTGGCCGAGCTAGCGCGCGAGGAGCCGCGCATGCGCGTGCTCGAGAACCCGCGCCGATCGACGCCGAGCGGGCTGAACGTGGCGCTCGCGCATGCCCGTGGCCGGTGGGTGGCGCGCATGGACGCCCACACCGCGTACCCGGACGACTACGTCGCGCTCGGCGTGCAGCGGCTCGCGCGCGGAGACACCTCCTGGGTGAGCGGACCGGCCATCCCGACCGGTGACGGCTCGGTCTCCCGCGCCGTCGCGCTCGCGCTTCGAACCGCGCTCGGCCGGGGGGGCTCGCGGAAGTGGACGGCGGCGCGGGGCGCGTCGAACGGCGAGCTCGAACTCGACGCGGGAGTGTTCGCCGGCGTCTGGCCGCGGGATCTGCTGCTCGCCTATGGCGGATGGGACGAGGAGTGGTCGCGTAACCAAGATTCGGAGATGGCCGGACGATTCCTGGCCCGAGGCGAGAAGCTCATCTGTCTCGCTGGCATGGCATCGGAGTACACGCCGCGCGACTCGCTCCTGTCGCTCTGGCGACAGTACCTCGAGTACGGCGAATACCGTGAGAAGACGGCCGTCCGCCATCCGCAGACGATGCGCCGTTCGCACCTCTTGATCCCCGGCCTCGTGCTCACCGTGGGCGCCGCCGTCGCGTCGCCGTCGCCCGTCCGGCGGGCCGCCCGGGTCGGCGTCGCGTTGTACTCCGGCGCCCTGGCGGGGGCGGGGGTGGTGGCGGCCCGCGAGGAGGACGCCGGCACCAACGCCGCGCTCGTCCCGCTCGTGCTCGCGGTCATGCACCTGGGCTTCGGCGTCGGCTTCCTCCGGGGGGTGACGCGCCACGGAGCGCCGCTCGCGGCCGCCGCCGGCGCGCTCGGGCTCACGCGGCTCGCTTCGACGCTCTCCGCCGATCCACCGCCGGTGTTCGCCCCTTCGCTCGCCGCCGGCGAAGATCCGGCCCAATGATGGCGGAGCTGGGGGCGCGTGTCCTCGCCACCGACGCGCAGGAGCGCTCGGTGCTCGCGGCTGTGAGGTGCCTGAGCGCGGCAGGAGCGGCCGTCACCGCCGTCGGCAACACCCGCGAGGCTCCGGGACTATGGTCGCGGACACCGACGAGCCGCCGGCTCGCGCCCGACCTGCGCCGCGATACCGAAGGGTTTCTCCGGCGACTCGAGGAAATCCTCACGCGGACGCCGCACGACCTCCTGCTCGCCGGCACGGACGCGGCGCTGCTGGTCGTGTCGCGTCAGCGCGATCGGCTCGCGCCCCACGTCGAGCTGGGCCTACCGAGCCACGAGACCGTGCAGCGCTGCCTGGACCGCGAGCAGCTCTCGCTCGAGGCCGCGCGCGTTGGCTTGCCGGCGCCGGAGGGGCGGGTCTGCCGGGCCGTCGAGGAGGCGCTGAGCGCCGCGAGGACGTTCGGCTATCCGGTGGTGGTGAAGCCCGTCCGCACCGTCGTCGAGGCGGAGGGCGCCGTTCGCCGGCACTCGGCGGTGCTGGCCCACGACGACGCCGCAATCGAGTCGGCGGCGCAGGCGTTGGAGACGTGCATCGTGCAGCGGCGGGTGGAGGGTCAGGTCGTCTCGTTCGCCGGCGTGGCGACGGACGGCGGGCTGCTCGGCTTCGCCGTGTCCCGGTACGCCCGAACGTGGCCGCCGGAGGCGGGCAATGTGTGCTTCTCGGAGACGATCGCCTGCCCGCCCGGGCTCGACGAGCGCGTGCGGGCGCTCGTCGATGGCCTCGGGTGGGTCGGGATCTTCGAGCTCGAGCTGATCGAACGCCCGGGCCTGGGACTGTCGGCGATCGACTTCAATCCCCGCCCGTACGGGTCGCTCTCGCTCGCCGTCGCCGCCGGCGTCCCGCTGTCGAGCCTGTGGGCTGGCTGGCGGTTGGGCCGACCGACGGCCCAACGCGCCTCGGCGCGCATCGGCGTTCGCTACCGCTGGGAGGACGCCGACGCGAGGCATCTGCTCTGGCAAGCCCGGCGCGGGCACGTGTCGTCGGCGCTGGCGGGCGCGAAACCTCGCCGCGGCGTCGTCCATCCGTATTTTCAGGCCCGCGATCCTGGGCCGGTGCTCGCCCGCGCCGCCCAGCTGGCGCGAGGAGCCGCAGGACGGGCCCGGGACGGAGCAAACCAGCACGAGGAGGTCAGAGCATCTCGCGAGCGACGAAACTGAGAGACGCGTGGCGGATACCGGCGCGTCGCCGGGCGGGCACCACCGTGATCATCGGGGCGGGGCCGCACGGTCTGGCCGCGGCGGCGTACCTGCGCGGCGGTGGCGTCGAGACGATCAGCTTCGGCGACCCGCTCGAGTTCTGGCGCGCCCACATGCCGGCCGGGATGATCCTTCGCTCGCGCAAGCGTGCCTCGAGCATCGCCGCCCCCCGGCGAGCGCTGACGATCGAGCGCTACGAGCAGTCGATGGGGACGGCCGTGCACGCGCCGAACCTGCTGCTCGAGGAGTTCGTCGAGTACGCGCTGTGGTTCCAGCGCCGGGTCGTCCCCGACGTCGACCCCCGTCGGGTCGAGCAACTGGACCGCGACGGCGACGGCTTTCGCCTCCGGCTATCCGGCGGCGAGGCGCTCGAGGCGGCACGGGTGATCGTCGCGGCCGGGCTCGCCCCGTTCGCCAAGCGACCGGCGCCGTTTGCGGCGCTGCCGACCGGGCTCGCCTCTCACGCGGTCGACCACGCCGATCTCTCGCACTTCGCCGGACAGAGCGTGATCGTCGTGGGGGCGGGTCAGAGCGCGCTCGAGTCCGCCGTGCTGCTCGCGGAGGCGGGGGCAAAGGTCGAGGTGCTGGTCCGGGCTCCGTCGGTCATCTGGCTCCACGAGGACCCGGCGGGCGCGAAACCGAAGCGGCGAGTGCCGCTGCGGCCGCCCCCCACGGGCGTTGGGGGTCGCCTGACCGGGTGGATCGCGGCCATCCCGGACGTCTTCCGGCTCCTCCCCGAGCGGCTACACCCGTGGATCTCGTACCGCTGTATCCGGCCCGCCGCGTCGAGCTGGGTCGAGCGCCGCGTCGGAGCGCTCTCCATCTCGTGCGGGTGCTTCGCGATCGAGGCCGAGGGGGCCGGGGGCCAGGCGCGCCTGCGCCTGAACGACGGCTCGGAGCGGACGGTCGACCACGTCCTGCTCGGGACCGGTTATGCGATCGACGTGCGGCGTTATCCGTTCATGTCGGATCGGCTCGCCGGCGAGCTGGCCGTGGCGGACGGATACCCGGTGCTCGGATCCGGGCTCGAGTCCTCCGTCCCGGGCCTGCATTTTGTCGGCGCTCCCGCCGCCCACACGTTCGGCCCGATCATGCGGTTCGTCGTCGGCAGCTGGTATTCGGCGCCGGCGGTCGCCCAGCGCGTGCTCGGACGACCCCAGCTACCGCTGCGGCGGTCGTTCTAGTGGCTTCTGCGCTGCTCGGCGTGGTGGGGACCCGGCACGCCGGCAAAGCCCCGTAGGACCTCGACGACGGTCTGGGCGAGGATCCGCAGATCGAGCCCGAGCGACCAGTTCCGGATGTAGTAGTTGTCCCACTCCACCCGGTCGCGGATCGACGTCTGACCGCGCAGGCCGTTGACCTGAGCCCATCCGGTCATGCCGGACTTGACGCGGTGGCGATCCTCGTAGCGCGTCACCTCGCCGGCGAAGCGCTCGACGAACTCGGGCCGCTCGGGGCGGGGCCCGACCAAGCTCATCTCCCCCCGCAAGACGTTGATCAGCTGGGGCAGCTCGTCGAGCGACGTGTCGCGGAGCCAGCGCCCGAACCGCGTGCGGCGGTCCTCGCCTTCCACGCCACCGGGAGCGCACCCGGCGCGCAGCTCGAACGTGACCGCCGCGGTCGTTTCGCGCATGGTGCGGAACTTCAGGACGTCGAACACCTGGCCGTCGCGGCCGACGCGGCGCTGACGGAAGAGGACGGGCCCGGGCGAGGTCAGGCGCACCCCGAGCGCGATTGCCGCCATCAGCGGCGCGGCGGCGGTCAGCGCCACGGCCGCGAAGGTCCGATCGATCGCGTGCTTGACGGTGAACTCCCAGCCGCGCGGGTCGGTCGGGCGCAGCGAGAGGAGGGGGAGACCGCCCACGTGGTCGAGCGTCGCGCGTTCGCTGATCGACTCAAACAGCCTGGGGACGAGCGACACGCCGACGCCGAGCTCCTGGCAGGCCCTGATCTGATCGACGAGGACGTGGTCGGGCTGCGTCGAGAAGGCGAGGATTACGCGGCGCGCCCCGGTCCGGGCGACCGCCTCGGCCAGGTCGCTCTCGGCGCCGAGGACCGGCACCCCCGAGCGTCCGGCGCCAGAGGCGGCCAACGGCTTCGGATCGGCGTCGAGGAAGCCGACCGGATCCAGGCCGTAGCGAGGGTCCTCCGAGATCCGCTTCACGATCAGCTCGCCGACCGCGCCGGCGCCGACGATCAACGTCGGGATGGCGAGCGCGCGGTTACCCAGCGCCTGGGCCCGGACGGACACCAGCACGGCGCGCGCAACACCCGCGTAGACGATCGCGAACAGCCACAGGCGCAAGGTGAGTCCGATCGGATGGACGGCGCCGATCACGGTGGCGAGCGCCATGGTCAGGATCGCGGCCGACGAGACTGCCCCGATCACCGCCGTCCCCGTGTCGAGGAACGACACCTGCAGGCGGTCATTGCGCTCGCGCCGCGCGTGCAGGGTCACCACGGCGACGAGCGGGAACAGCGCCGCGAGCAGCCGGTTCGGACCGGTGTGGAGGTCAGGGGCCGCGAACACCGCCGCACTCGCCGCGAGCGTCAGCATCAGGAGGTCGACAAGGAAGCGCGTGCGCACCCACACGCCGGGCTCGACGATGTGCGCCGTCAGGGCCCCAGCCAGGTCGCGTCCGAAGGCCCGTGACGGCGTGCCGAGCGGTGCCGGTTGGGCGACCTGGGAGGCGGCGGGTGGCGGTGTCATTGTCGAAAGTCGTCCGTGAGCGTGCAAATCGGAAGGCGGGCCGAATTCACCGCGTTACTGCCCTTCCGGTCCCCTGATTCCGACGTCGTCCGCGGCACGATGGCCGGACCGCCACACCAATTAACGCACAAGTCTAAGCGGCTTTCCATATAGCTCGCTATTCTTTTACCCAGCTTTTCGGTCTATTACCGCGTTTTTTTGACGGTGCCGGCGGCGCCTGTCGGCCGCGCCTCATAGCGCTGACGGCGCGCCCTCCTCCAGCTGATCGAGAAGCCCTCCGGCGTACGATGAGAGACGCATCCCCCGTCTCCAGGAGGCAGAAGTGTCCCGACTCGTCCGGATGGATCAGACCGGCCACACCACGGTGGCCGAGTGGACTGCGGAGGACCCCGCAGCCGTCGCGACCGCGGTGGCCGCGTTCCGCGCGGAGCTCGACCAGGGCTATTTCGCGGTGGTCTCCGAGGGTGAAGGCCGCGCCGAGCAGGTTCGCGAGCTCCCGCTCGACGCGCCGCTCGTGATCCTGCGCCGGCCGATCGCCGGAGGTTGATGCGATGAGCTCGCCGGCGGCCGCGGCGCCGGCGGACGCGAGCGGCACGCTTCCCGAGCTCGCCGGCGTCTATTGGCGCCGGCCGGTGACCGACCGCGCTCTACGGCAGACCGGACGCCGGTGGACGCTCTCCACCGTCGCGCATACGGCGCCGTTCGTCGTCGCCGCGGGCGTGCTGGCGTGGCTGCGTCCGGTGCTCGCACCCGTCTCGATCATCCTGCTCGTCCACGCCTGGGTGATCCCGGAGCTCTACGCGGCGCGCGGGGCCAACGTGGTGCGACGGCGCCGGCGCGGGGATCATCCCGCCGAGCCCGTGGCGCTGGGCCTGCTCGGAGACCTCGTCGACCACCGCGCGCGCGACCTGCACGCCGGCACGCGACTCGTGCTCGAGCGCGGCCGGCTCGGCACCTGGCTGATCGCAGAGGCCGGCGCCGTGCTCGTCCGGCCGGGCGGCCGGCGCGTGCACTGCTACTGCGTGAGGGTGCCGGACCCGGACCTACCGCCCAGCGATCGGACGGCACACCTGCTGCTCGCGTTGCGAACCGATGAGGCAGGGTTCGCGACGGTGGCGAACCTGGCCTTCTCGGGAGCGCGGTGGCGGCTGCGCCGGCGCCTGGCGAAAGACGTCCGCGAGGCTCTCGACGCCGCGGCTCGCGAGGCCCACGCGAGCTGACGGTTCCGCGCGGCACATCCCCCCGCGGGAAATTTGGCCCCAGGGCCAATGTGCGATGAGTCGCAAATACCGATCATTCTGGCCATGACCCGTCCAATCACAGCCTCCAAGGTGATGCTCGTCCGGGACCCGCGCTCGGCGAGCCAGAGCCGCCAGACCATCCCGGTTCGCCGCTATCGGCTCGCCCGGCTCCGTCTCGATGGGCGCCCGGCTGGCGCCGAGGCCCGCTTCGACTACCTCAAGCGCGTCTACGACTGACGCGCCGCAGTTTTGCGGCGGCGCGTTCTTAGTCGCTCCTTCACGAGTCGTGCTTGGCGGGGAGTACGCTTAGAGCATGCAAACTCAAGTTGAGCCTCATCGGGGGCGTCCGCCGGTCGTGCGGAAGGCCGCGGCGGGCATCGTGCTGATCGTGGCGGTGGCGCTGATCCTCAAGCTCGTGATCGGGTTCGTGATCGCGATCTTCTGGACTGTCGTCGTCATTGCTGCGGTGCTGGCGGTGATCTGGGCGGTCAAGACGATCGTCTGGTGACGTAGGGCCCATCGCCGTATGGGCTATGTCGTGATCGCGGTCTTCTTCGGCCTGGCCGGCGGAATCGTCGGGCGGATCAAGGGGGGCTCGTTCTTCTTGTGGTTTCTAATCTCGGCCGCCGTGCCGTTCATCGGACTGTTGGCCGCGGTCTTCTCTCGCTGGGAGAACCGGGAGCTCCGCCGCCAGTGCCCGCGGTGCCGGAAGATCGTGAAGCTGCACGACGCGGTGTGCACGACGTGCGGCCAGGAGCTCGAGTTTCCAGACGTCGCGATCGCCTCGGAGGCGAGCGTCCAGGAGGGTCTCGCCGCCGCCCACCGCGGTGGCTGAGGCGCCGCCGTCAGGCGCCGCCGCGAAGCGCCCAAGTCGCCGCCGTCAGGCGCCGCCGTAGAGCCCCAATTCGCCGCCAAATAGCGCTGTTACACTCGCCTTCCGCCCAGCGCGGAAGGACCGCGCGTTCCCCCGGGGGCGAGACCTGAACAGGAGGCAAAGCGCATGCGTGCAGTCGACGCCCTGATGGAATGCCTGAAGGCCGAGGGCGTCGATGTCGTATTCGGCCTGCCCGGTGGCGCGAACCTCCCGACCTACGACGCCTTCTACGACGCCGGGATCCGGCACATCCTCGTCCGCCACGAGGCTGGCGGCGGCCACGCGGCCGAGGGGTACGCCAAGGCGACCGGCAAGGTCGGAGTGTCGCTCGCCACGAGCGGCCCGGGCGCGACCAACCTGGTGACCCCGATCTGCGACGCGATGATGGACTCGGTCCCGGTGGTGTTCATCACCGGCCAGGTCCGCACCGAGCTGCTCGGCACCGACGGGTTCCAGGAGGCGGACATGATCGGCATCACGATGCCGATCGTGAAGCACAGCTTCATGATCCAGAACCCGGTCGAGATTCCGCGCTCGATCCACGAGGCCTTCCACATCGCCCGCACCGGCCGTCCCGGCCCGGTCGTCGTCGACATCCCGCAGGACCTCAGCCGCGCCGACATTCCGTACGAGCCGGTCAGCGACTTGCGCCTGCCGGGCTACCAGCCCACCACGGAGGGCAACCAGAAGCAGATCCGGATCGCCGCCAAGGCCCTCGTGAACTCGCGCCGGCCGATCATCTACGCCGGCGGCGGCGTGACCAGCGCGAACGCGGGCGCCGAACTCACCGAGCTCGCCACCTCCGACCGCTTCCCGGTGACCTGCACCGTGATGGGTCTCGGCGCGTTCTCGGGCACCCACGATCAGTGGCTCGGGATGCTGGGCATGCACGGGACCCGGGCGGCCAACTACGCGATGGATGAGGCGGACCTGATCGTCGCGGTCGGGGCCCGCTTCGACGACCGCGTCACCGGCAAGCTGTCGGAGTTCGCCCCCCGCGCCAAGTTCATCCACATCGACGTCGATCCGGCCGAGATCTCCAAGAACGTCCCGGCGCACATCCCGATCGTCGGCGACGCCAAGAACATCCTGTCGCGGTTGACCGCCGAGTACCGGGCGCTCGCTCCCGATCCCAACCGGCTCGAGGAGTGGTGGTCGCGGATCCGGGTGTGGCAGGAGCGCCACCCGCTGCGCTACGAGGACTCGACCGATGCCGAGATCAAGCCCCAGTTCATGATCCAGTCGCTGTACGAGGCGACCGGCGGCGACGCAATCGTCACGAGCGACGTCGGCCAGCACCAGATGTGGGCCGCCCAGTACTACCACTTCCCCGCGCCGCGGCGGTGGATCAACTCCGGCGGGCTGGGGACGATGGGCTTCGGGCTGCCCGCCGCGATGGGGGCCAAGGTCGGCTGCCCCGACCAGACCGTCGTCTGCATCGCGGGCGACGGCTCGGTCCAGATGAACATGCAGGAGCTCGCGACGTGTGCCCAGGAGGGCATCGCGATCAAGGTGTTCATCATGAACAACGGCTACCTGGGCATGGTCCGCCAGTGGCAGGAGCTGTTCTGGGACAAGCGCTACAGCCAGGTCGAGATGGGCCAGTGGCCCGACTTCGTCAAGCTC
>DATBYI010000401.1:0-4536 GCA_036513815.1 Solirubrobacteraceae bacterium | reverse complement strand
TCGGGCCGGTCGGCGGCTCGCCCCAGCCGTGGCTCTGGATGATCAGCGGGTACGGTCCGTCCGCGCCCGAGGCCGGGGCGGCCGGGAGCGTGAGGTACAGGGCGAGCGGCGTGCCGTCGAAGCTCTTCAGCCGCAGGTCGGTGTCGCCCGTCCCGTTGTCGTAGGTGCCGTAGCAGACCCGGGTTCCGTCGGTCTGGGTGGTGCACGGGATCGCGGCGCCGGAGACCGTCTGACCGGCGAAGACGCTGATGATTGGGGATGAGGAATTGTCGGCGGCGCCTGACGGCGGCGCCTCGGCCGAGGCGCCGGCGGATCCGGGCAGCGCGACGGCGGCCAGCACGGCGATTGCCAGCGTGAGTAGACCCCTGCGTCCGCGCATCCCGCGGCCACGATACGTAGCTTCGGGAAGGTATGCGCCGGTTAGTTGCGGATGGTGGGTAGCGCCTCAGCCGATCAGCAGGCGCCGGCCGAACACGCGCTGGAAGGCCTCGCCGTCGCCGTAGCGCTCGACGCTCCAGCGCGGCAGGGTGAGGTCGCCGGCGGCCTCGAGGTGCAGGTCGACGCCATGGCCGTTGGCGCGCAGGCGCGCCTCGCGGACGGACTGGTCGCGCCCGCGCTCGAGGTGCTCGGCGAGCCGGAGAATCACCGAGCAGCGCTCGAGCAGCTGCTCGTCGCCCTTCTGGGTGAGGGCGGCGATCTCGCCGAGCTTGGGCGCGCCCTTACGGTGATAGCGGCTGATCTGGGCGATCAGGGCGCGCTCGCGGGGGTCGAAGCCGGGCAGCTCGGCGCTGACGATCAGATACTGCGAGTGCTTGTGGTGGTCGTCGTAGGAGATCGTCATCCCGACGTCGTGGAGCATCGCGGCGGCCCACAGGAGCTCACGCTCGCCGGGCCGGGGCTCGAACAGACCGCCCGCGGCGAGCGAGTCGAACATCTGGAGCGACAGGGCGGCGACGTGCTCGACGTGAGGTAGGTCCGACTCGTACTGGACGGCCAGGTTGCGCACGGCGGCCTCGCGCACGTTGGGGAAGAGCGGCTCGGGCTGGTCGGCGAGCAGCTCGCGAGCGAGGAACACGCCGTCCCGGAGGCTGGCCTCGGTGACCTCGATGCCGGGGAACGGGCCCATCTCGACGACGGTCTCGATCGCCACCGCGGCGGCCAGGATGATGTCCGCGCGCCCGACCTTGATGCCCGGCACCTCGCCGCGCTCGTCGATGGGCAGCGCGGCCAGCGTGCTGACGAGCTCGCTGAGCATCTCGCGCGTGATTACGAAGCCCTGGATGCCGATGTCGGGCTGACCGACCATGCGCTGGGCGGCGGCGGCCAGGTTACGCGCGGCGCCGCCGATGCCGACCATCCGGTCGCCGGCGGCGGTGAGCGCCGAGAACTGGGAAAGCGTGGCGCGGACATGGGCGCGCAGGCGCTGGAGGTCCTTCTTCTTGGCCGGCCCCGATCCGGGGAGGAACTGCTCGGTCAGGCGGACCGCGCCGAGGGGAAACGACCGGAGCGACTCGGGGCGCCGGCCCGCCACCTCGATCAGCTGAATCGAGCCGCCGCCGATCTCGAGCACGATGCCGTCGGTCAGGGTCGAGGTGTTGACCGCGGCGACGTAGCCGAAGCGGGCCTCGTCCTCATCGGAGATGATCTCGATCGGCAGCTTCGTGGCCGCGCGCGCGGCGGTCAGGAAGTACTCGCCGTTGCTCGCGTCGCGGATCGCGCTGGTGGCGACCGCGTGCACGTCGTCCGGGCCGAGCCCGTGCGCGGCGCAGAAGCGCTCGAACACCCCGAGCGTCTCGAGGCCGCGCCCCATCGCCTCGGCGCTCAGGCGGCCGGTCTCGGCCAGGCCGGCGCCGATCCGAACCGTCTCGTAGATCTCGTCGGTCAGCTTCCACCACGACCCGGGCGAGAACATATAGACGACGAGGCGCCAGGAGTTCGAGCCGAGGTCGATGACGCCAACGCGGCGGACGTCTCCGCCCGCCCCCCCGGTCGCTCGAGTGGATCGCCAGCTCACGCGTATTGAATGATCCGTCCGAGGCCGGACGAAACCTCGGGCCGCGTGTCAGGATGCCCGCAATGTCGTCGGAAAAAGAGAGGATGCTGCGGGGCGAGCCGTACCTCACGAACGATCCGGAGCTGCTGCTCGACCGCAAGAACTCCGTACTTCTGTGTGAGCGCTTCAACGCCACGAGCTTCGGTGAGACAGTCGCGCGCCGGGCGATCCTCGACGAGCTGTTCGCCGGCCTCGGCGAGGAGGCCGACGTCATGGCCCCGTTCCACTGCGACTACGGCTACCACATCACGGTCGGTGCCCGGACGCTCATCAACTACGGCGCGGTCATCCTCGACGGCGCCGCCGTCACGATCGGCAGCGACGTCCAGATCGGCCCCAGCGTGCAACTGCTGACCCCGACCCACCCGCTCGATCACGACGCTCGCCGACGCGGCGTCGAGAACGTCGCGCCGGTCACGATCGGCAACGGCGCCTGGCTCGCCGCCGGCGTGATCGTTTGCCCCGGCGTGATCATCGGCGAGAACACGGTGGTCGGTGCTGGGAGCGTGGTCACGAAAGACCTGCCCGCGCGGCATCTGTGCTTCGGAAATCCCTGCCGAGTGATCCGCGAGATCTGAGAGCCGCGGCGCCGCCGTCAGGCGCCGCCGACCGTCCGACTAAGGCGCCGCCGTCAGGCGCCGCCGACCGTCCGACTCAGGCGCCGTCGTCAGGCGCCGCCGACCGTCACCCATTTCCAACCCGGCGCCGGCGACGAGTTCGACCGATCTTGACCGCCAGCCCGGCCGCCATGCCGATGAAGATCGCGCCGAAGTAAAACGGCGTGAGCAGCAGCATGATCGCGATGCCGATCATCGTCATCCAGATGACAGGTCTCCAGTCGCGCCAATCCCCAGTCATGGTCGCACCATCATCGCACGCCCATCTTGAGCTCGCCGGTGAGGTGCCGCTGGACCGAGGCGACGGCGCGGAACGCCTCCCGGAGGTACGTGCGGGTCAGGCCGGTGAGCGCCGCCGGATTGACGTAGTCGTCGGGCTCCTGGCCGGCGCGCAGCTGCGCGACCTGGTGCTCGACGCGCAGCCCCGTGATGAGCGTGTAGGCGTCCTCGAGCGTTTGCGCGTGAGCCTCGGACAGGGTCCCGGCGGCGGCCGCAGCGCGGAGCCGCTCACTCGTCGAGGCGCTCGTCACCCCGGCCGCGATGCCGGCCCAGCGCGCGAGGTCGACGATCGGCATCACGCCACCCTGCTTGAGGTCGAGCCTCCCGCGATGCTCGCCGGTCGGCTCGACCACGAGTCCGCGGAAGAAGCCGGTGGGGGGGCGGTGGGAGAGCGCGAAGCGGGCGAGCAGGCGGAGCAGGCCCGGGTTCCCGGGCGCCACCCGCAGGCTGTCCGCCACCGGCGTTCCAGTGTGGACGCCCCACACCGGGCGGCTGTCGACAAGCACGGAGACGAGGAGCAGCGCCTTGTCCTGCGTCGGGTCGTCGATCCAGCTTCGGACGGCGCGCTTCCAGGAATCGAGCGAGCGCACGAAGCGCGGATCGGACGCCGTCGCCCCGTGCTCGTCGGCGTCCAGCCCGCAGGCGTTCAGTTGCGAGACGACGGTCATCCCGATCGCGTGCAGCCGCGCCTTGACGAGGTCGTCGTCGGGCGCGCCGAACCACACGATCGCACTGTCGACATCGGAGCTCGGCAGCGCCTCGCGACGCGCCTGGCTGCCCAGCGCGAGCCACGCGAACTCCACGCCCACGTCGCCGGCCTCGGCGACGGCCAGCTCGAGCAGCCGACGCGTCAAGGCGTCGACGACGACCGAGTAAAGGGCCGCCACGTTCGCAGCCGCGACGTGCGCGTCGTGCATCGCGATCACCGTCGGCCGCAGCTCGCGGGCTGCCTCCATCAACTCATCGACGGTCTGCGCCCGGGCGATCCGCCGCCGGAGGTAGAACGACGAGCGAGTCTGCGCGGCGACGAGGTCGATCTCCTCGATCACCCCGAGGATGGTCCCGGTCGCCGACACGACGGGGAAGTGGCGAAAGCCGCGGTCGAGCATGTCGAGGAGCACGTCGCCGCCGAGCCGGTCGGGCGGGCAGGTGTAGGCAGGCGCCGACATCGCGGCTGACACCGGATTCTCGCCGGCGAGGCCGGTGGCGACGACGCGCGTGCGCAGGTCGCGGTCGGTGACGATGCCGAGGGAGCCGTCGCCGACGGTCACGATCGCCGAGGTCACGTGGGCCGCGGTCATCAGCTCCGCCACGTCGCGAATCGGGGTGTCGGGCCGGCACACGACCGGCTCGCCGCGCAGCAGCGAACCCACCGGCTGGAGCGGCGGGTCGACGCCGGGCTCGGTCTCGACGGCGGTCCCACCCTCGTAGCGCAAGTCGAGCAATGAGCGGGCGAGGAATCGCAGCCCGGCCGGGCGGGACAGCGGCTCCTGCGCGATCTCGGCCGGGATCCGGTAGCACACCGTGTCCTCGGCCGCCCTCGCCTCGAAGCCCGTGGGCAGGCCGGACAACATCGAGGCGTGGCCG
>DATBYI010000400.1:0-4207 GCA_036513815.1 Solirubrobacteraceae bacterium | reverse complement strand
TTCGGTTCCGTAGACCGACGCTCTATCCAGCTGAGCTACGGGCGCACGCTGCTGCCAGCGAATGCCCCATCGTAGCGTCCAACCGCCGATCGGAGCCCTCGGGGCGAGGGGCTAGGAACGTGGCGGCCGGGTGGATGGGCCGACGGTCTCGGCGAGCCACTTGACGAGCGGCCGGGCCGCGCGCAGCTCGGAGCGTACGCGCTCGTCGCAGTCCGGCTGGTGCAGCCATGACTCGAGCGGGTGGCGGCGGGAGACGGTCAACTCCTTCCGGCGCAGGTGGTCGACCAGGGGGTGGTCCGATGGGTAGCCGCGCGGGGCGCGCTTCAAGCCCGGGTCGGTCGGAGCCAGCCCGGCCCGGCGCGCGGTGGCGAGGCCGCGCACGAAGCCACGGGCCCGACGGTCGTCGTCGATCGCGCCGCGGAAGCGCTCGAGTTGGTCCGGCGCCGGGTGGTGCAGGCCGGCGGCGACCAGCAGGCCGTCGAGGGAGAGCTCGATGTAGTAGCCGCCGGTGGCGCCGTAGCCGATCGCGAGGCCCAGGTGCTCCTTGAGCGGCGGGCCGGGCCGGAAGCGGAGGTTGTTGTAGGGACGGAAGAAACGTGGCGTGCCCAGGTCGCTGAGCTTGCCGGCCAGCCCGCGCGCCGGCGCCACCAGGTGCTCGTCGTAGCGACCGCGATTGGCCTTGAACCAAGCCGAGTCGTTGTTGTCTTCGAGCTCGCGGAGGAACTCGAGGGCCTCAGGCGGCCACACGATCGCCGCTGTCGGCGTATCGGGCGACCGTGAAGCCGACCAGCATCGGCACGTGCACCGCGAACACGGCGAGCGAGAGTGTCAGCACGACGAGCGTCCCGCCGCTGACGCTGTCTTGCAGGAACACGTAGAGGATCATCCCGGCGATCACCAGGTAGGCGAGCAGCGACCAGCCGCCGACCTGGAAGAACCGGCCCCAGGCAAAGTCGCGGACGCGCGAGAGCGCGAAGATGTTGACGAACAGGACGAGAACGGACGCGGCGAGCAGAGCAACGGCCGGTGCGAGCGGCACGTGGTCGGGCAGGTGAGCGGACAGGTAGATGCCGCCCGCGACGATCAACGCCAGCGACAGCATCCCGAGCTGGGTGACCGGCGGGAGGCGGCGCTCGCTCATCCCGACGCCAGCTTGGTCATGATCACAAGCGTCGCTACCTGCATCGCGCCGAGAATGCCGGCGCAGTAGATGAAGCGCTTCATCAGCTTCTCGATCACGTGCGGGTTGGGCCGGGGCTTCTTGAGCTCGAACAGGACCGCGATGTTGGCGGGCTCGAGCAGCCCGAGCGCGAGGACCGCCATCACGCCGACGACGATGTAGCTCGCGACGACCCAGCCGTGGTTCTGGGAGATCGAGAGGACGTTCCCCGTCTTCACCCCAAGCTGCCATCCGGCCGCGAGCGTCGCCGTTACGACGGTCGGCATGATCAGCACCATCTTCGGCATCAGCCGGGTCGTGAACTCGACCCTCGCGGGTATCGACATCTTCCCCATGATCGGGCCGAGCACGAGACCGAGGAACAGGTCGATGATCGTCCAGGCGGCTCCGAAGGCGACGTGGAAGAACGTCAAGGGCCACAGCTTGTTGGCGGCGATCGCAACGATCAGGCACACCAGCACGACCGCGACGAGGATGAGCCCCATCCGCGGCACTATCTGAAAGTCAGGGATCTGGAGGCCCCGCGGCGGTGCGCCCGCCTCGACGTCGACCTCCGCCTCGACCCTGGCGGGAGGAATCGCGATGTCGGTCACGAAGCGAATCTTATTCGCCGACCCATCCCGAATCTAGTGCTGGATCGCACGGACGAGCCGCCCGTTGACAGCGGAGGGGGCGGGATTCGAACCCGCGGTCCGGGTTCGCCGGACTCCAGTTTTCAAGACTGGCGCATTCGACCGCTCTGCCACCCCTCCGGGGGCTGCGGGGCCCGATGCTAGCCGCACGTATGGGTCCGACGGCCCGCGAGCAGCGTCTAGACTGGCGCCACAGCGATCCCAGGAGAGGTGGCCGAGTGGCTGAAGGCACTCGCCTGCTAAGCGAGTATGGGGATAACACTCCATCGCGGGTTCGAATCCCGCCCTCTCCGCTCGGCTCGCTGAGAGCCCGCTTAGCACCGGCGGCACGCCGCAACCAATGCCGTTACGATGGGTTTCACCAGGTAGGCGGCCCGATTCGCGTGCGGGCTAGAACGATCGGCTGAGCGCGGGCCGGCGCGTCGGCAGTTTCCGGATGCGTTCATTGATCCGATCCCGACCTCGACTCAGACTGGCCGCGTGCACACTCGCGGCCGCGCTCGCGACGCTGGGTGCACTCAGTGGTGCCGCGGTCGCCAGCGTCCCGCAGACCAAGGCGCTCCGCTACCACGGCTACAAACTCGTCGTGCCCGCGAGCTGGCCGGTGTACGACCTCGCCGCCGCCCCGACCACGTGCGTGCGCTTCAACCGGCACGCGGTCTACCTCGGCACGCCAAGCTCGCGCCAGCGCTGCCCGGCTCACGCCGTCGGCCGCACCGAGGCGATCCTGGTCTCGCCGCTGGCCGCCCACGGCGCTCGCGCGCAGGGAGGCGGCGGGCCGGCGCTCCCGCCCGTGAACGGCGCCAACGCCCAGCCGACCGGGGGATCGTCCGCCCAGCTCGCCGTTCCGTCGACGGGCGTGCTCGTCACCGCGACTTGGAGCACCGACCCCGGTCTGGTGGCGCGGGCGCTCGGCAGGCGCTCCGTCACCGGGAGCCAAGCCGCCCCTCATTCGGGCGCAGATGCGGCGATGCGTCCCGAGGCCCGACCCGCCTCGATCCACAAAGCCGGCGACATCTACACCGGTCCCGGGTTCGACGCGTGCTCGACCCCAAGCCTCTCGACCATGTCCGCCTGGGGCACCTCGCCCTACCGGGCTATCGGCTTCTACATTGGCGGCGCGAACGAGGCGTGCTCGCAGCCGAATCTCAACTCGGGATGGGTCGAGCAGCAGACGTCCGCGGGGTGGACGCTGCTTCCGATCTACGTCGGGCTCCAGGCGCCGAGCAACGGGTGCGGATGCGCGGCGATCAACGCCACGCAGGCCTCCGCCCAGGGCACGGCTGCCGCCGACGACGCCGTGGACCAGGCGGAAGCGGTCGGGATCGGCGCGGGCAACCCGATCTACGACGACATGGAGGCCTACACCCGCAACAGCAAGAACAGCACCGCGGTGCTCGCCTTCCTGAGCGCCTGGACGACCGAGCTGCACGCGCGCGGCTACCTGTCGGGCGTCTACAGCAGCGCGAACTCAGGCATCACCGATCTGGTCGACGAGTGGGGTACCGGCTACACCGAGCCCGACGAGATCTGGGACGCCGAGTGGAACAACCAGGCGAGCACCACCAGCGCCTACATACCGAGCGCAGATTGGGCCAACCATCAGCGACTGCACCAGTACCAGGGAGGGCACAACGCGACCTACGGGGGGGCGACCCTCAACATCGACAGCGACTACGTCGATGCGGGCGGCGCGGGCGGCGGCGCCCTGTTCCCGGACGGCACGTTCGTGCAGGTGAGCGGCTTGCCCAACTTCTACGAGATCGCCGGTGGCGCGCCCCTACTCGTCACCAACTGGAGCGACGTGGGCGGCGCGCAGACCTACCAGGTGATCACCCCGCAGCAGTTCGACTCGCTCAACCCGGTTCCCGCCAACGGCACGTTCCTCGAGACCGACACCGGGGCGGTGTACCGAGTCGCCGGCGGCGCGCCGATGTACATCGCAGACCCGACGGCGTTCGGCGCGCTCACGCCGGTGCTGGTCGACGTGTGGGACGTCGACAACGTCGGCAACCCGCTCTCGCGCATGAACGCGGTCCCGACGAGCGGGACGTTCTTGACCACCACGAGCGGGCTCAACTACCGCATCGCGGGCGGCGCTCCGATCGCCGTCACGAATTGGAAGGTGTTCGGAGGCACTCAACCATCGGTGATGGTCGATTCCTGGGATCTGATCAACGAATGGGATCCGCTGGCCAGGCTCGTCTATCGGCCGGCCGTCGGGACGATCGTCGAGGGCCTGCCCTCCGGCGCCTACTGGCGCTTCGGGCCGAAGAACCGCTACCTGGTCACCGCCGTCGCGGGCGCCACGCGCGTGGACGACCGCGGGCTGAAACCGTTCTCGGCCATTCCGTGTCGAGTTCCGTACCTGACGCACAACACGCTCGCGCAGGTC
>DATBYI010000399.1:0-2915 GCA_036513815.1 Solirubrobacteraceae bacterium | reverse complement strand
CGCACAAGCCGCGGCGCTGCGGCTCGGCCAGCTCGCCGTCGTGCAACCGCTACTCGTCGTGAGCGTGGTGTTTGCCCTGCCGCTCGGCGCTCGGCTTAGCAATCAGCATGTCGGGCTCCGTGAGGCGGCGGCGGCAGCACTCGTGGTGGTGGCCCTGGTCGCGTTTCTCGCGATCGCCAATCCCTCTGGCGGACGCAGCGAGGCGTCGCTCAGCGAGTGGGTCATCGCGGGGCTTGCGTGCGTAGCGGCCTGCGCGCCGCTTTCGCTGCTCGGCCGACACGGGCCTGCGGCGCGCCGCGCGGCTCTGTTAGGGGCGGCCGCCGGAATCCTCTTCGCACTGACCGCGGCGCTGACCAAGTCGCTCGTAGACGAGCTGCATCTCGGTGTCGTGCACGTGATCGCCAGCTGGGAGCCCTACGCGCTGGCCGGCGTCGGTTACGTCTCGATGACGCTAAACCAGATGGCGCTGAATACGCGCGCGCTCGCCGCCACCATTGCCAGCAGCACAGCGCTCGACCCTATCGTCAGTGTGGCGCTCGGGCTCACCCTGTTCGACGAGCACCTTCATGCCAGCAGTCTGCAGGCCGCCGGGGCCTTCGTGGCGCTCGCCGCGGCGCTGGTCGGCGTGACGGTGCTCGCCCGAGCCGAGGTGCCCAGCACGGTCGGCGTTTCCTAACTCGGCGCTCAGTTTCGGAGCGCACGTTCATGGGGAGCGGGGATGTATCGATGGCGCGCCACGACACGACTGACCTACCAAAGAAGAGAGCAGTGGAATGAAAAAAGTACTCGAGCTCGTGTTGTGCATCCTTCACCCGATCGCGGTGGTGCTCATCTGGATCAACCTTGTCATACGCCGCGACCTCGGAATCATCGCGAAGCTCACATGGGGGATCGCCTCAATCGTTCCGTTCGTCCCGTTCGTATACGTGCTCACAGGGAACGACTTCATATAGGTCCCGAGTCGGGGAATCCTCAACTGACTGTCAGGAGAACATAATGATCATTCTCGGCATTGTCCTGCTGATAATCGGCTTTATCGCGAAGATCGCGATTCTGTGGTCGATTGGAATCATCGTGTTGGTTTTCGGCTTGATCCTGCTTGTGCTCGGTTCCTTGGGGCGTGCCGTCGGCGGACGTCGACACTATTACTGAGCCCCACCTCTCGAGCCGGAGTCTGCCCTCGGTGGTGCGCTTGGGTTGTAGGCGGGCAGAGCGGGGCGAGCGATTGACGAGGAGGACGAGATGAGCGAGATCAGCGACGCTCCTGAGGTGCGGCGTGCCCATCGCAGTGAGCTCAACCCTGTGAGCTTTTTGCTTCGGAGCGAGTTCGTGTATCCCGACAAGGTCGCCGTCGTCCATGGAGACCGGCGCTACACCTACCGGGAGATGGGCGAGAGGGTACGCCGGCTCGCCTCGGGCCTGCGTGACGCTGGTTTGGAGAAGGGCGACCGCGTCGCCTTCATCGCTCCGAACATTCCAGCGCTGCTCGAAGCTCACTACGCCGTGCCGGCGGCCGGTGGCGTGCTCGTAGCCATCAACTATCGGCTCAACTCCGATGACGTCGGGTTCATCCTTGAGCACTCGGGAGCGCGCTTCGTGTTCGTCGATCACGAATTCGAGGAGCTCGTAAAGGGCGCCGACGTCGATCGCACAGTCCGTATTGACGACACCGGAGAGGCAGATGACCCGTACGAGGCGTTCCTCGCCGAGAGCTCTCCCGATCCGCTGGTGAGCGTTCTTGAAGATGAGGACGAGCCGATCTCGATCAACTACACGTCGGGAACGACGGGCCGCCCCAAGGGCGCCGTGTACCACCACCGTGGCGCCTACCTCAACGCGTTGGGCGAGGTGATCGAGACGGGCCTGACAGCCCAGAGCGTGTATCTCTGGACGCTTCCGATGTTCCACTGCAACGGTTGGTGCTTCACCTGGGCGGTGACCGCCGTCGGTGCTCGGCACGTCTGTCTGCGCAAGGTCGACCCCGGGCGCGTCTGGGAGCTCATCGACGCCGAGGGCGTCACCCACTACAACGGCGCGCCGACCGTTCAGGCGTCGCTGCTGGACCATGAGCAAGCACACAAGCTCGACCGAGACGTCATCACGACGGTGTCTGGCTCGCCGCCCACGCCCGAACTGTTCAGCCGGCTCACCGATACCGGGATCCGGCCGATCCACGTCTACGGCTCGACCGAGCTGTACGGGCCTTACATGATCTGTGAGCGCCAGGAGGGCTGGGATGACCTGCCGGTCGAAGAGCAGGCCCAACTCCTGGGGCGCCAGGGCGTGCACTACGTCGTGGCCGAGGCGGTCCGAGTGGTCGACGACGAGGGCGACGAAGTGGCGGCGGACGGTCAGGCGCTCGGCGAGGTCCTCATGCGTGGCAACAACGTCATGACGGGTTACTTCGACGACCCCGAGCGGACGGCCGAGACGCTTGCGGACGGCTGGTACCACTCGGGCGACATCGCTGTCCGCCACCCCGATGGCTACATCGAGCTACGTGACCGCAAGAAGGACATCATCGTCTCTGGCGGCGAGAACATTCCGACAATCGAAGTGGAGCAGGCCATCTCCGAACATCCCGCCGTCGCAGCCGTCGCGGTCGTATCGACGCCCGACGAGAAGTGGGGCGAGCGACCCAAGGCCTTCGTCGAGCTCGCCGACGGGCAAGATGCCTCCGAGGAGGAAATCCTGAGCTTCGCCAAGGAGCATCTCACTGGCTACATGCGCCCCAGCAGCGTTGAGATCACGCAGCTGCCCAAGACTTCCACCGGCAAGATTCAGAAGAAGGAACTGCGCGACAAGGAGTGGGAAGGGCACGAGCGCCGGATCGGCTAGTCGGTGAGTCTGGGCTATTTCTGCCTCTCGAGAGAGTCGCCGATCAGCCAGATCAGCGGTGGCCACAAGCCGACGAA
>DATBYI010000398.1:0-3075 GCA_036513815.1 Solirubrobacteraceae bacterium | reverse complement strand
CCGCCGCGACACCGTCGGGTCCGAGCTCCACACCCATGGGACTCACGATTCCGTCACCGCCGCGCCGGGCCCGGGCCGCACCGCCACCGCGCCCTCGAGCAAGCTGGCATCCGGTGGCATCAGCGCGAGCACGCTCCCGCCGAATCCGCCGCCCATGATCCGGGCTCCGAGCGCTCCGGCCTGCTTGCAGCGCGCCACCGCGTCTTCGACCGCCGGCGTCGAGATCTCGTAGTCGTCGCGCAGGCTCGCGTGCGAGGCGTCGAGCAGGCGACCGAGCGCAAGCATGTCGCCCCGCTCGAGCGCCCCGACCGCCTCGCCGACCCGCGCGTTCTCGGTGACGACGTGCCGGACGCGCGCGGCTAGCGGGGAAGGCAAGGCGCAGGCCTCGGAGAGCCCGACTTCGCGCAGGCTGTCGACCCCAAGCAAACCGCACGCCTCGGCGCATTCCGCGCGGCGCTCGTTGTAACCCGATCCGGCGTGCGTGTGCTTTTCACCCGAGTCGAGCGTCACGAGCTCGAAGTCTCCCAGCGACAAGACGACCGGTCGCACGTTCAGCGAGCGGAAGTCGATGAGCAGAGCGCGGTCGCGCTCGCCGAACAGCGACGCAATCTGGTCGAGCAGCCCCGTCTGCGCCCCCACCCAGTCGTTCTCAATCCGCGAACAGAGACGAGCCAGCTCGATCCGGTCCGGCTCGCCCGCGCCAGCCAGCGCGAGCAGCGCCAGGACGAGCGCCACCTCGAGTGCGGCCGACGACGACAGCCCGGCGCCGCGCGGGACCGTGCCGCTGATATCGAGGTCGGCTCCCACCACGGGGACGCCAGAGCGCTCGAGCTCGGCAAACGCGCCACGCACGAACCCTCGCCACCCCCCGACGGGATCCACCGCGTCGAGCGTAAAGCTGTCGCGCTCGTCCAGATCGACGGCGAGCGCCTCGACGCGACGGTCGGTCAACCCTCTCGCGCGGACCGTCACGCCCTCGGCGATAGCGAACGGCAGGGCGAGACCCTGGTTGTAGTCGGTGTGCTCGCCGATCAGGTTGACCCGCCCGGGTCCGAATGAAGTGACTCGTGTCGTCAAAGGTTCCAACGGCTAGTGTGCTGAGGCCATGTCCACCGTGAAGTGGGGCATTCTGTCGACCGCGCGCATCAACCGCCTGTTCGTCGCCGGCGCGCACCAGGCGACCGGCGTCGAACTGCTCGCTGTGGCCAGCCGCAACCCGGAGCGAGCCGAGGCGTATGCGCGCGAGAACGGGATCCCCCGCGCCCATGGGAGCTACGAGGCGCTGCTGGAAGACCCCGACGTCGAGGCGGTCTACATACCGCTACCCAACTCGATGCACGTCGAGTGGAGCATCCGCGCCCTCGAGGCCGGCAAGCACGTCCTGTGCGAGAAGCCGCTCAGCCGCCGCCCCCATGACGTCAACCGCGCGTTCGACGTCGCCGACCGCCAAGACCGGCTTCTGATGGAGGCGTTCATGTTCCGCCACCATCCCCAGACCCGCCGCCTGACCGAGTTGATCGCACAGGGCGCGATCGGGCGCGTGCGCACGATCCGCGCCGCGTTCGGCTTCGTGGCCAGCGACCCTGCCAACGTCCGGCTGAGCGTGACGCTCGACGGCGGCGGCCTCATGGATGTCGGGTGCTACTGCGTGAGCGCCGCCCGCTTGATCGCGGGCGAGCCCGAGCGTGTGAGCGCCGAGCAGACGCTCGGCGGTGACGGTGTCGACGTGACGTTCGCGGCGCTTATGCGCCACCGAGACGACGTCCTGACCCACTTCGACGCCGGGCTCGCCCTGGCCAGCCGCGACCTGCTCGAGGTGACCGGCGACGCCGGTTCGCTACTCGTCAACGACCCCTGGCATTGCCGCAACCCCGGCATCAACCTCACCCAAAACGACGGCGCCACCGAGCGAATCGAGATAGAGAAGGCGAATTCCTATCGCCTCGAGGCCGAGAACCTGTCGGCCGCGATCCGGGGCGAGGCCGAGCCGCTGCTCGGTCGCGCCGACGCGCTCGGCCAGGCGCGGGCGATCGACGCTCTCTACGCCGCCGCCGACGATGCAAGGGTGATGACACTAACCTCAACCCATGGCCTCTAGAGCGTCCGCCGCACTCGGCGAAATCATCCGTCAGCAACGCGAGCTGGCCGAGCTCTCGGTGCGCCAGTTCGCCGGCCTGGCCGGGATCTCGAATCCGTATCTGTCGCAGATCGAACGCGGCCTGCGCGCTCCGTCCCAGCAGGTGCTCGAGGGCATCGCCAATGCGCTCAGCGTCTCTTCAGACGCCCTCTATGAGCAGGCCGGCATGACGCCCCCCGGCGCGCAGCCCGAGGACAACGCCGTGCTCGACGCGATTGCCGACGACCCGCGGTTGACCGCCCGACAGCGCAAGGCGCTCGCCGAGATCTACGAGTCGTTCGTCGCCTCGTCCCCTGCGCCCAAGCGGAACTCGAAATGAGCGCGCTTCAGGGCAAGGCCGCGCTGGTCACGGGCGCCGCGAGCGGGATCGGCCGCGCGGTCGCCGACCGCCTACAAGCCGACGGCATGGACGTGCTCGCGGTCGACCTCAGGCCTGACCCCGACGGCCCCGGGACGCCTTTCGAAGCCGATCTCACCGAGGCCGACGCCAACGAAGCGGCAGTAAGAGAGGCCGTCAACCGGTTCGGCCGCCTCGACGTCGTCGTCGCCAACGCCGGCATCCAGCACGTCTCCCCGATCGAGGAGTTTCCGGTCGAGAAGTGGAACACGATCCTCGCGCTGATGCTCACCAGTCCGTTTCTGCTTGCCAGATACGCCTGGCCGTCCCTCAAGGAATCACGGTCCGGACGGTTCGTCGCGATCGCGTCTGTCCACGGCCTGGTCGCCTCCCCGTACAAGATCGCCTACGTCTCGGCCAAGCACGGGGTCCTCGGCTTGTGTAAGACGCTCGCGCTCGAGGGCGCCGAATACGGGATCACCGCCAACGCCGTCTGCCCCGGCTACGTCCGTACGCCGCTCGTCGAGAAGCAGATCGCCGATCAGGCCCGAGCCCACGGCCTCCCGGAGGAGGAGGTGCTCGAGAAGGTGATCCTCCAGCC
>DATBYI010000397.1:0-2297 GCA_036513815.1 Solirubrobacteraceae bacterium | reverse complement strand
GCGCGCCTACGCGCTCGATTTCGGCGGGGGCCTTCTCCGCGCGTTCACCGCCGCGCCGCACTTCGGCGGCGTCGCCGGGAAGAACGATCCGGAGGTCGTGCGCGCCACGCTGGGCCAGATCCGGGCGCTGATCCACGAGCGCGAAGCGTGCTTCCGCGAGTTCGGAATCGATTCGATGGCCGAGGCGCGCGAGCGAGCGCGGGACGGCGAGCTGACGCCGGAGCAGGCGGCGGACGTCCTGCTCGTGGTCGACAACTGGGCGGCGCTCCTGCGCGAGTACGAGGACCAGGCCGACGCGCTGATCGAGATCGCGATCGCCGGGCTTCACCACGGCGTGCACCTGATCGTGAGCGCGAGCCGGTGGGCCGAGATCCGGCCCGCGATCCGCGAAGCGTTCGGCACCCGGCTCGAGCTGCGTCTGAACGACCCGATGGAGTCGGACTTCGGGCGCAAGGTGGCCGAGGCGGTGCCGGCCGACGCGCCCGGGCGCGGCGTGACGCCCGAGGGTCTGCATTTCCAGATCGCGCTGCCTCGCCTCGACGGTCGCGACGAGGCGTCGGGTCTCAGCGAGGCGGTCAGCGTGCTCACGCGCGAGCTGGCACGCCGCTGGCAGGGTGGCGTCGCCGCCCCCGTCCGCGTGCTGCCCGAGCGGATCACACCCGAGGAGCTGCCGGAAGTGGCCGGGAGGAGCGCGACCGCAGTCCCGATCGGCGTCGAGGAGCTGACCCTGTCCCCCGTCGCGATCGACCTGCCGGGCGGCGATCAGCACCTGATCGTGATGGGCGATCCCGGCTCCGGGCGGACGAGCCTGCTCCGGACGTTCGTGCGCGGGCTGGCTCGCCAGTGCTCGCCGGATCAGGCGAGGTTGGCCGTGATCGACTTCCGCCGCGGCCTGGGCGACCTGGCCGACCTGCCGCTCGCCTGCCGGATGGCCACGCGCCTCCCACAGGTCGACGAGGTGCTGGGCGAGCTGCGCGAACTGACCGTCGAGCGGCTGCGGGCCCTGGACGCGAGCGACGCGGGCTGGAGCGGCCCCGAGGTGTACATCGTCGTCGACGACTACGACCTGATCGCGGGGCTCCCCGTCAACCCCCTCACCGTGTTGGCCGAGCTGATCTCCCAGGGGCGCGACGCAGGCATGCACGTCATCCTCGCGCGCGCGAGCGGTGGCGCCGCCCGGGCGATCGTCGACCCGGTGGTCTCGCGCTTGGCCGAGTCCGGCTCGCCCGGCTTGCTGCTGAGCGGTGACCCGCACGAGGGGCCGCTGCTGCGCGGCGTGCGCGCCGAGCAGCTGCCGCCCGGCCGCGCCCGGCTCCTGCGCCGGCGCGGGCGGCCGGTGCTCGTGCAGCTGGCACTCGACGAGACGTCCGCCGCGGGCGTCGCGGTGAACGGCGGTGGCGCCGTGGAGCACGCCTTACTGTCGCGCCGGGACTGAGGCGGGCTTCGATCCGGTCCGGACGGGCCCTCGCCGGTCCCACGGATGCCGAGCGTCAGCGAGGCCCATAATCGGCTTTCTTGGCACTCTCAGGTCCCGAGTGCCAAGAAAACCTTGAAACGCCACGGGAAGCGGCTATATTGCCCTTTGGCACTCTCACGGGAGGAGTGCCAAGCATCTAGGCATACATCCCTTCCACCCGGAGGTTGCATCACATGAAGCTCAAGCCCCTTGGCGATCGGTTGATCGTGCGGGCGATCGAGGAGGAGGAGACGACCGCCAGTGGCATCGTCCTGCCCGACACCGCGAAGGAGAAGCCCCAGAAGGGCAAGGTTCTTGCGGTCGGCGACGGCAAGGTTAACGAGGACACCGGCAAGCGCACTCCGCTCGACGTCGCTGAAGGCGACGAGGTCCTCTACAGCAAGTACGGCGGAACCGAGATCAAGGTGGACGGCGAGGAGCTCCTCGTCCTCCGCGAGTCTGACGTGCTGGCCAAGGTCCAGTCGTAACCCCGCCCCCCCAGGAGAACTGAAACAGATATGGCACACAAGGAACTGAAGTACAACTCGGAGGCTCGCAAGGCCCTCGAGCAGGGCGTCGACGCGGTCGCTAACGCGGTCAAGGTCACGCTCGGCCCCAAGGGCCGGTACGTCGTCCTCGACAAGAAGTTCGGCGCGCCGACGATCACCAATGATGGTGTGACGATCGCGCGTGAGATCGAGGTCGAGGACGTCTTCCAGAATCAGGGCGCACAGCTCGTGCGCGAGGTCGCCACGGCGACCAACGACGTGGCCGGCGACGGTACGACGACGGCGACCGTTCTGGCGCAGTCGATCGTCCGTGAGGGCCTGAAGAACGTCGC
>DATBYI010000396.1:0-8476 GCA_036513815.1 Solirubrobacteraceae bacterium | reverse complement strand
CCGACGGCGGCCAGACCGGCCAGTTCCGCATCCTGTGCGACGGCCAGCACGATCAGGGAGAGGTCGAGGAAGAGGAAGAGGTCGTCGACGCGGTGGCCTCGCAGGAGCTCGCCGAACCGCTCCAGGCACCCGGTCCCGCGCCCCGGATCACGCCTCCGCTCTGAGCCGGCCGGGCGGACGAAGGCACTCCCGAAGATGTTGGCCACTTGGCCAATAGGGCGGCCCGAAGCCACGAGCATGCTGTAGCGACATGTGCGGATTTGCCGGAGAGTTCAACTTCGCAGGTGCCGCGGACCGGTCGGCCGTCGAGCGAATGGCCGACACGATGCGCCGTCGCGGTCCCGATGGCGCCGGATCGTGGGCCATGGACGGGATCGCCTTCTCGCACCGTCGTCTCAAGATCATCGATCTCTCCGCCGCCGGCGATCAGCCGATGGTCGACGAGGCGCTCGGGCTGACGATCGTCTTCAACGGCTGCATCTACAACCACCACGAGTTACGGCGCGAGCTCGAGCGGGACGGCTACCGGTTCTTCTCGCGCAGCGACACCGAGGTGATCCTGAAGGCCTACGACCGCTGGGGCGGCCGTTGCGTCGAGCGGCTGCTCGGCATGTTCGCCTTTGCCCTCTACGACCACAGGCGGCGCCGGGTGACCCTGGCGCGCGACCGCCTCGGCGTCAAGCCGCTCTATCTCGCTGAGGGTCAGGACTCCGTGCGCTTTGCCTCGACGCTTCCGGGGCTGCTCGCCGGAGGCGGCGTGGATACCGAGCTCGACCCGGTGGCGCTCCACCACTTCTTCAGCTGGCACGCGGTCGTCCCGGCTCCCTACACGGTCTTGAAGGGAGTGCGCAAGCTTCCGCCCGCGACCGTGATGACCTTCGACGCGGATGGGCGAAGTGCGGCTGAGACCTATTGGGCCCCCGATTTCCGCCGTCGCCCGGCGTGCTCCGAGTGGTCGGCGGACGATTGGGCGAGGGAGGTGCTCGTGGCCCTCGAGACGGCGGTGCAGCGCCGCATGGTGGCGGATGTGCCAGTAGGGGTCCTGCTGTCCGGCGGCCTGGACTCCAGCCTGATCGTCGGACTGCTGGCGCGGAGTGGTCAGGAAGGACTGGCAACGTTCAGCGTTGGGTTCGACGATGTCGGCGAGCGCGAGGGGAATGAATTCCGCTACTCAGACGTGATCGCCGCCGCCTTCGGGACCGACCACCACAAAATCCACGTGCCGACCGACCGAATGCTCCCGGCGCTCGACGGTGCAATCGCTGCGATGAGCGAGCCGATGGTCTCGCACGATGCTGTCGCGTTCTACCTGCTCTCGCAGGAAGTGTCGAAGTCGTTGAAGGTGGTGCAGTCCGGGCAGGGCGCCGACGAGGTGTTCGCCGGCTACTCGTGGTATCCGCCGCTCGTGGAGGCCGAGGGCAGCGGGGTCGACTGCTACGTGGCCGAGTTCTTCGACCGCCCCGAGGCCGAGTTCGCCGAGATGCTCACTCCGCGCTACCTGCCCAGCGGGGATCCCAGCCGTGCATTCCTCGAAGAGCACTTCAGCCGGCCCGGTGCCGATCAACCGATCGACCGCGCGTTGCGGCTCGACTCGGAGATCATGCTCGTCGATGACCCAGTCAAGCGGGTGGACAACATGACCATGGCATGGGGTCTCGAGGCTCGCACGCCGTTCCTGGACCACGAGCTGGTCGAGCTCGCTGCGGCCTGTCCGCCCGAGCTCAAGCTCGCCCACGGAGGCAAGGGGGTGCTGAAGGACGCGGCGCGGGGCGTCATCCCCGATGCCGTCATCGATCGCCCGAAGGGCTACTTCCCGGTCCCTGCGCTGTCTCGCCTGGAAGGGTCGACATTGGAGCTTGTTCGCGAGGCCCTGGATGAGTCGGCGATCGAGGCCCGTGGCCTGTTCCGGCCCGAGCACGTGCGGGCCTTGCTGAGCGCGCCGAACGATCACCTGACCACCCTTGAGGGGTCGAAGCTGTGGCAGGTCGCACTGCTCGAGCTGTGGCTGAGGAACCATGGCGTTTGACGATCAGCCGTTTCAGGAGGAGGGCGAAGCCGGTGCGCCCCGTCCTGGGTACGCCCAGCTGCTTGGGGCGCTCGCCGGGGTCGACCTCGCGGATCTCCGGGGGCGGGTCAACCGCCATCTCGCCGAGCGCGAGGTGACGTTCGGGACGCGCCCGTTTGTCGTCGATCCGATTCCGCGCCTGATCACCCCCGGCGAGTGGGAGGAGCTTGCCGCCGGGCTGGCCCAGCGCGCAGATGCGCTGAACCGCTTTCTGCTCGATGCGTATGGTGAACGGCGGATAGTCGAAGCCGGCGTCGTGTCCGGCGAAGCGATTCAAGAGGCGGAGGGCTTCGAGCCGGATCTGCTCGGGCGCCTCCCGGCGGGCTCGCCACCGGCCGCCATCGTCGGCTTCGATGTGGTTCGCGAGCCGTCGGGCCGGTTCCTGGTTCTCGAGGACAACGTCCGGACCCCGTCTGGGTTCGAATACGCCCTGGCCGCTCGGGCCGCCCTGACCGCGAACCTGCCGCCGGGTTGTCCCGTGCCCCGCCCGGTCGAGCCGATCACGGGCGAGCTCCTGCTCGCGGTCATAAAGGCCGCCGCCCCCGACGGCCGGGACGACCCCTCGATCGTGATCCTGACCGACGGGCCGTCCAACGTCGCGTTCTCTGAGCATTCCCGGGCGGCTGCCCGCATCGGCGTTCCCCTCGTCACACTCGACCAGCTCGCGCCGAGCGAGGACGAGCTGTACCTAGAGCTCGATGGCGGCCAGCGGCGGCGCGTGGACGTGCTCTATCGCCGGTGCGACGAGGACCGCGTTCGCGACGAGCACGGCGAGCTCACCGAAGTGGCCCGGGCGGTGCTGCGTCCATGGCTCACGGGCAACCTCGGCCTCGTGAACGCGTTCGGCAACGGCGTCGCCGACGACAAGCTCATCCACGGCCACGTCGACGACTTCATCCGCTTCTACCTCGGGCAGGAGCCGATCGTCCGGTCGGTGCCGACGTACGACTTCCCGCGCCCCAGTGGCGAGGTGGAGACGGTCCAGCGGTTGCGGGAGCATGTCGTCAAGCCCCGTCACGGTCACGGCGGCGCCGGAGTGGTGATCGGCCCGCAGGCGACCGACCGCGAGCTCGACGAACTGGCCGGCGAGGTCAACCGCCGGCCGCAGAGCTACATCAGCCAGCCCAAGATCTCACTGTCATCCCATCCCACGGTGATCGACGATCGCATCGAGCCGCGCCACGTCGACCTGCGCGTCTTCGCGTTCTGCACAGCACAGATCACACTCATGCCGGGGGGCCTCAGCCGCGTCGCGCTCGAGAAGGACAAGCTCATTGTCAACTCCTCTCAAAGCGGCGGCGGGAAAGACACCTGGGTCCTGTGACGTACTCGATCGTCGCCCGCGATCCCGGCACGGGGGAGCTCGGCGTCGCCGTCCAGTCGCACTGGTTCTCGGTCGGCTCGATCGTCACCTGGGCGCGGCCGGGCGTGGGCGCGGTCGCGACGCAGGCCAATGCCGAGGCCGGCTACGGGCCACGTGCGCTCGACCTCCTCGGCGAGGGCATGGCGGCCCCGAACGCTCTCGCGCGCCTGGTGGCCGAGGACCCGCTCGGGCACTCGCGCCAGGTGGCGGTGGTGGACGCCGCTGGCCGCGTCGCGGCGCACACGGGATCGAGCTGTATCCCATACGCCGGGCACGTCACCGGAGACGGCGTCTCCTGCCAGGCCAACATTATGGCCTCGGAGCGCGTGTGGCCGGCGATGCTCGAGGCCTTCCACGCCGCCGCCGGCTCACTCACTGAGCGCCTGCTGAGCGCGCTGAGCGCCGCTGAACGCGAGGGCGGTGACATCCGCGGCCGGCAGTCCGCGGCGATCCTGGTTGTCGCCGCGAAAGGCGAGCCGTGGCAGACGCTCGTGTCGCTCCGAGTCGAGGACCATCCAGACCCGCTGCCCGAGCTGCGCCGACTGGTCGATCTGCGCCGAGCCTATGTGCTCGCCGACGAGGCCGATGAGCTCTTGAACGCGGGTCGCTACGACGAGGCGGCCGACTTGTACGAGCAGGCGAGCGAGCTCGCACCGGGCAACCACGAGCTGATGGTCTGGGCCGGTCTGGGTGCCGCGCAGGCCGGCCACCTGGATACCGGCGTGGCCCGGGTACGCTCGGCGATCGCGCTCCACGCTGGCTGGCGCGAGCTCCTGCCGCGACTCCCGGCCGACGTTGCTCCCGCGGCGCCGGCGATAGTGGCCCGGCTGGACGCCGAGCCTTAGCGGCGCCGGCCCTGCCCGGTCAGACCGGCTGCTCCACCGGCCGCTTGAGCTCGCCGTTCCCGGCCCGCCACTCGTTCAGCACCATCAGCGACCCGTCGACGATCCGGTCGACGTACATCTTCGAGTCATTCAGGCGCGGGAACGGCGCGTCGGGCACGTCGACCTCCAGGAAGCGGCACAGCGGCTCCCACCCCTCGCCGACGCTCCACACGAGCAGCCGGTCCTCGGGGATGTTGCGCTGGACCAGCTCCTGGTAGTGGGCGATCGCCTCGGCCAGCTGGCCGGGCCGAAGCTCGGGACCGCTGAAGATGCCCTGGGCCGCCCACATCCGGCCCATCAGGCGGATATAGGCCTGCCAGTCGGGGTCGACCTGCTCTCGCGCCTGGGAGATGTGGGCCGCCGCCGAATGGCCGTAAATGGTGTCCCAGATCGTGGTGAGCATGCTCTTTTCCCACGCCTCCGGATCGCGGGCGCTCAGCACCACCTTGGCGTCCGGGTAGGCGTCGGCCAGCTCGCGGTAGAAGAAGGCCCCCGGCCAGTCGACGGTCGACTCGTGCTCGCCGAAGATCGCGTCCCAGTCCGCATCGCCGTCCATCGCTGCTTCCCACCCCTGCGACAGCGGCAGGTTGGTGAGGACGTTGACCATGTGGTAGCACGGACCGAAGCCGAGCATCTCGAGCGCGACCTTCTGAGAAAGCGTGCCGGTACGCGGCAGTCCGGCGCCAATGACCTTCATGTACGTCCTCCTGTTTGGGTTGTCTCGGCGACGATTGCGTAGTAGCCGAGGTGGAGCTCCCTCGCGGTCAGCAGCGAACGGTGTTTGTTCTGCCACCTACCGGTCTTGATGTCGGCGGTGAGCGCCTCGAGGGCCCGGTCCACCGCGCCGGAGCTTAGCTGTGAGAACACCGAGATGCCCGCCCGCACCTCGGGTCTAAGGTACGCCTCGGGCCGGCGCCAGAAGGCGCCGTAGAACCCGTCGGTGCAGTCGTGTGGGATCGGAACGGGGATGAGCTCGATGTCTCCGAGGCCGCTCCGAAGCTCGGCCTCCCACACGCCGGGTTGCCGGTAGCCCGGCGGGATCAGGCCCAGGAACTCGGGGAGATACTCGACCGTCAGCCAGAACAGGCCCGCCTCGGCCGGGTTCGCGTTGAACAGGATGACCCGCTCGCGCCCGACGCGGCGGCACTCACGCAGCCCGCGCCGGCGGTCGGTCCAGTGGTGGTCGGAGAGGACGGCCATCACCGCGTCGAACGCGCCGTCCTCGAAGGGGAGCTCCTCCGCGCGCCCGCGCACGACGCGCGCAAAACCGGGCGGCCGCTGGGCGATCATCACCGGCGAGGGCTCGAGCGCGACGACCTCGCGGTCAACGGGCTCGTAGGCCCCGGCGCCGGCGCCGACGTTCAGCACGGTGCGGGCGTCGCCCAGCGCGCTCGAGATGGCCGCCGCGATGCGCGGATCGGGGCGGCGGGTGCTCGTGTACGTCCGCCCGATCCGGTCGTAGAGATCGGGGCCCGACCCGGTGACACCGAACGGGCGGCTCACGGGTCGATCAGCACGCCCGGGTTGAGCGCGCCGGTGGGGTCGACCGCCGCCTTCGCCGCCCGCAGCGCCGCGGCGAACGGCGCGGGCCGCTGGACGTCGTACCAGGGACGGTGATCGCGCCCGACCGCGTGGTGGTGGGTGATCGTGCCGCCACCGTCGATCACGGCCTGCGAGGCGGCGCGCTTGACGTGGGCCCACTGTTCGAGTTCGCCACCCCGTCGCGCGGGCGCGAGGATCGTGTAGTACGCGGCGGGTCCGTCGGGATAGACGTGGGTGAAGCGGCAGGTCACCGTCCCGCCCCCGCACGCCTCCTGGATGGCGTCCTCGACGCTTGACACCACGCGCGCGTGGAAAGCCGGGAAGCGCTCCCAGGTGATCGCCGTCTCGAACGTCTCAGACATCACGCCAATGGCTATGAACACATCGCGAAGGTAAGGAGCGCGCAGGAACGCCTCGCGCCAGCTGCCGACCGTCTCGTCGGAGGAGCGCCCGGAGCCGCGGCGTTCCCACTCCCCGCCGTGGTCGGAGCAGAGCTCGAGCGCCATCGTCATCCACGGCTCGACGTCGCGCTCGGCCGACTCGAACCCCAGGACGAGCAGCGCATGAGACCCATCGCCGGCGCCGGTCACCTCGGCCTCGCGCGCGTCGATCAGGCGGCAGTTGGCCGGATAGAGGCCCGACTGCGAGAGTGCCCTGACCGCCTCGGCCCCGGCCATGAAATCCGCGAATCGCACCGGAGTCGAGGCGCGGTGGGTGGGGCGCCGGCGGACCCTGACCCACGCCTCCGTGATGAGTCCGAGGGTGCCCTCCGACCCGATCAGCATCCGGTCCGGCGAGACGCCCGCGCCCGAGCCTGGCAGCCGTCGCGACTCCCACACGCCCGCCGGCGTGATCGCCCGCACTGACTCGACGAGGTCGTCGATGTGGGTGTAGAGCGTCGCGAAGTGACCGCCGGCTCGGGTGGCGATCCAGCCGCCGAGCGTCGAGAACTGAAACGACTGGGGGAAGTGGCGCAGGGTCAGGCCGTGCTCGCTCAGCTGCTGCTCGAGCCCCGGACCGGTGGCGCCGGCCTGGATCCGCGCCGACAGCGACACCGGGTCGACCTCGAGCACGCGGTCGAGCGCCTTGAGGTCAATCGTGACGACGCCCGCGCGGTCCTGGCAGCCGGTCGAGGCCTCGACGCCGCCGACCACGCTGGTGCCTCCGCCGAACGGGATCACCGCGGCGCCGGCCCCGAGCGCCCACTCGAGTACCGCCTCGAGCTCGGCCTCGTCCCGCGGATGCGCCACCACGTCGGGCGGATGCTCGAAGCGCCCACGGAACCCCCGCACGACGTCGATGTAGGAGCGGCCGTAGCAGTGCAGGGCGCGCTCGTAGCCGTCGGTGGCGCATATCCCGGCGACCGCGGGCGGGGCCGTCAGCCGCGGCGCCGGTAGCGCGAGTTCGCAGAGCGGAACGGGCTCCTCGGGCTCGGGCGAGCCGTAGCCGAGGCGCTCGGCGAGGAATTTCGCGGCGCCCCGGAGCTCGTCGGGGGGCAGCTGCTCGTCCTCGTACCCCCACCCCCAGTGCTTGAGGCGTCGCTGCACGGGCGCCGAGCCTACTGGGGCGGGCGGGCCCAGCTAACTTTCCACGCGTGGCCGTGTCTCCCGGTGTGCTCGCGCGTGGCCCCTGGGATCCCGCCCAGGTGGCGGTCACCTGGCGCAGCGATCCGTTCGACCCGTCCGGCGAGGCGACCGACGCCGCCGACGTGGCCCTCGACGAATTGCGCCGGCGTGGCTCGCCCAGTCACGACGGCCTGGCGGCGCGGATGGTCGACTTCGAGACCACGCCGGGCCGGCTCTCGCTCGAGCTCCAGCCCGTGCGCTGGGCGCTGCGCCTGCTCCCGAACGATGCAGCTCGGAGTCTCTCGATCCTGTGCGCGGTCCGGGCCGCCGACGGGCGCTGGCTGGCCGGCCGGAGGGCCGAGTGGCTCGCCTCGTGGGCGGGTAGGTGGGCGCTCGGCGCCGGTGGGTCGGTCGAGGTCGACGAGAACCCGGCCGACACGATGGGGCGCGAGCTGCTCGAGGAGTGGTCGGTTGAGCCCGAGTCGCTGCGAATCGAGGCTCTCGTACTGCTCCCTTCAGAGATGGTGATGCTCGTGGGTCAGGCGTGGCTGGCCGACGGCGCCACCGTCGCCCCCGATGACGAGCACGATGAGTTCGCCTGGTGGCCGGCCGACCCGGCACAGTGGCCCACCGAGGCCGACCCTTGGCTTCGCCGCGTGGCCGAGCTCGTGTCGAGCAACGCGCCGCCGTGAGGCGCCGCCGACCCTGAGATTGATCGATGCGGCTCATCACGTTCCGCCGGCTCGAGTTCGTCTCATTCTTCCACTCATGCGTGTACGGCTCGCTCCTGATCTGCGCCTTCGTCCTCCACAACCCGCAACCCGAGACGTTCATCTTCGGGCTGGCGCATGGACTGATCTGGATCGGCATGTCGCTCGTGTGCATCGCCGCCGCGCGGGCGCGCGTCATCCCCTATTGGCTGGCTGTGACCGTCGCCGTGCTCGGCGGACTCGGGCCGTTTGCAGGCACCATCGGGTTCGTGATCGAGGAACGGCGGCGTAGGCAGCGAACCCTTTCCCGGCTACCCTAGAGGGAGCAGATGGCAGTAAGCAGTGGC
>DATBYI010000395.1:0-4588 GCA_036513815.1 Solirubrobacteraceae bacterium | reverse complement strand
CGATCCGCTTCTACGAGCGCCACGGCTTCTCGCCGGTGGGGCCTGAGCGGACGGCGACGCTGCTGCGGGAGTACTGGACGATCCCGGATCGGCAGATCGAGACCTCGGTCGTGCTGGCCAGGCGCTGAAGATTCCCGGCGGCCCTGCCGATCACTGGGGGCGCAGGCTTCCGATCCGAGCAGTGACCGCTTTCGTGGCGATCCAATCAGCGAGTCCACTCAACGCATACCTCAGCGCGGCGTCCTCCGCGCCGCTCGCCCCTGAGAGCAACGTCGGTGAAGGCGCCCTCGCGCAGGGCGGGGCGAGCGCCGGCCGTGCTCAGGAGCGGCGAGCCGCGCGCGAGGCACCGGCGGAGACGGTCGAAAACGCCGTAAGCCAGACCGACGAGACGTCGGGCGACGAGGCCTCAAGCGCCCGGACCGCCATGTCGGCGATGTACGGGAGCAACGCACGCTCGGTGGCGGCCCGGATGGCGGCGGCCAGCGTCTCGTTCTACGCCTGAGCCCACTCGGGTATCAATTCGAGATCTCGACACCCTCGACGCGAGGAGGATCCGATGATCGCCCGCACCTGGCGCGGCGCCGTCAGAAAGGCCGACGGCGACGCGTACGCGGAATACATGGCCGACACCGGCCTGGCCGGCTATGTCGGCACGCCCGGCAACCGTGGCGCCTGGATGCTCCGCCGCGACGTGGGCGATAAGACCGAGTTCCTCATGTTCACCCTGTGGGACTCGATGGACGCGATCAAGGCCTTCGCGGGCGAGGACCCCAAGGTCGCCGTGTTCTACCCCGAGGACGACCGCTTCCTGGTCGAGCGCGACGAGTTCGTCTCGCACTACGAGGTCGCGCGTACGGCCCAGCCCTGAGGTGAACTCGTCGATGGAGCATCGTCGGGTGGTGGCGATGGGGGGAGGTGGGTTCTCGATGGAGCCTGAGAACCCGCTGCTCGACCGGTTCGTGCTCTCGCTGGCCCGAGCCTCGCCACCCCGGGTGTGCTTCGTGCCGACGGCGAGCGGCGACGCGGAGGGCTACGTCGCGCGGTTCTATCGGGCCTTCACGGGCCTCGACTGCCGCCCGTCGGATCTGCCGCTGTTCGGGCGGACGATCGGCGACCTCGAGTCCTTCGTGCTCGGGCAGGACGTGATCTACGTTGGCGGCGGTAACACGGCGAACCTGCTTGCCGTCTGGCGCGCCCACGGACTCGACCGCATTCTCCGCACGGCTTGGGAGCAGGGGATCGTCATGTGCGGACTGAGCGCCGGCATGAACTGCTGGTTCGAGGGGTCGGTCACCGATTCGTTCGGCCTCTCCCAGCTCGCCCCGCTGCACGACGGTCTCGGCCTGCTCCCTGGGAGCGCGTGCCCCCACTACGACGGCGAGGAGCAGCGGCGCCCGACGTTCACGCGGTTGGTGGCGAGCGGCGAGCTGCCGGACGGCTGGGCCGCCGACGACGGCGCCGGGCTCGTGTTCGCCGGCCACGAGCTCGCTGAGGTGGTGACCTCGCGGGCGGGGGCGGGCGCGTACCGGGTGCAGCGGACCGTCGAGGGCGGCGCCCGCGAGCGCGCGTTGCCCGTGCGCTACCTCGGCTCATAGGCCGGCGAGTCCTTCCTGGTAAAACGTGTTCCGATGCCGCGAGCGGTCCGCTTCGATCGGTACGGAGACATCGACGTCCTGCACGTCGTCGACGTCGAGCGACCGACGCCCGGCGCCGGCGAGGTGCTGGTGAGGGTCAAGGCGGCCGGCATCAACCCCGGAGAGGCATCGATCCGCAAGGGCCTGATGGACAAGCTCTTTCCGGCAACCTTCCCTTCGGGCGAGGGCAGCGACTTCGCCGGCGTGGTCGAGGAGATCGGACCGGGCGTCGAGGAGTTCGCGGTCGGGGACGAGGTGCTCGGGTGGAGCGACCAGCGCTCGAGCCACGCTGAGCTCGTCGTCGTGCCCGCCACTCAGCTCATCCCCAAGCCCGCCGGCGTGTCGTGGGAGGCGGCCGGTGCGCTGTACGTCGCGGGCGCCACCGCCTGGGCGGCGGTGCACGCGGTCGACCTGTCGCCCGGCGACACCGTCGTGGTGTCTGGCGCCGCCGGCGGCGTCGGCTCGCTCGCCGTGCAGCTCGCCGTCCACGCCGGAGCGAAGGTGATCGGCCTCGCCAGCGAGTCCCACCACGAATGGCTGCGCGCCCACGGCGTGATCCCGGTGAGCTACGGCGACGGCGTCGTCGAGCGCATCCGGGAGGCGGCCGGTGACGGGGTCGACGCGTTCATCGACACCTTCGGGGGCGGCTACGTCCAGATGGCGGTCGACGAGCTGGGCGTCGCTCCTGAGCGCGTCGACACGATCATCGACTGGGCGACGGCGGAGAAGTACGGCGCCAAGACCGACGGGAGCATGGTCGGGACCAGCACCGAGGTCATGACCGAGCTGGCCAACCTGATCGACCGGGGCGAGCTCGAGGTCCCGATCGCGAAGGTCTTTGCTCTCGAAGACGTGCGCGCGGCCTTCCAGGAACTGGAGCAGCGTCACACGCTCGGCAAGATCGTGCTCGAGCCCTGATCAGTCAGTACTGGGCACCCCCCGCGGCCAGCTGGAGCAGCGCCCCGGGCGCCACGTTCTGGCCGGAGAGCACGCAGGTGCGGCCACGGCGGAGCCAGGTGACGATGTGGCGGCCGCCGGCGGTGATCGCGGTCGGGCGCGCGTCCGAGGTGAGCGCGTGGCCGGACACGATCGTGTAGGCGATCCGCTGCACGCCCCGGCGGTAGAACACCGTGGTGGCGGCACGGCCGTCGATGCGGTCGGTCCGCGCGCCGGTGGCGCGCCAGCCGAAGCGATCCTCCCAGTAGGGGAACGGGAGCCCCTCCGCGCGCAGCCCGGGAAGCCAGGCTGAGCCATCGGGCGGCTCGGCGACGGTCGAGACTGCCGGTCGGGCGGCGAGCGTCGCCGCCTGCGCCACCGTGAGGCCGGGCTCGCCGCCGGCGATCAGAGCAAGGATCGTGGCCACGATCGCCGCGGGTCCGGCCAGCGCGAGCGTGAACGTCCCGCGTACGGGGCGCCGACGCGGTCCGATCGCCCGGCGGCCCATCCGGAGCGCCAATGGCGCGCGCTCGCGCTGGGCGGCGTAGCGGGTCGCGGCGACCGCCCAGCGCTGCTCGCGCAGGCGCTCCTGAAGCTCGGGAGCGCTCGCGACGAGCCGCTCGACGAGCTCGCGTCGCCCCGGCTCGAGGGTGTCGTCGGCGAGATGCGTGAGGTCGCGCTCGAGCACACTCGGGCGCATGCGGGGACGTCGGGCGCTCATCGCGATTCTTCGCCGAGGGCGTCGGCCAGGCGGCGGCGGGCCCGGTAAAGCCGAGTGGTGATCGTCGCCTCGCGTACGCGGAGCGTGCGCGCCGCCTCGCGGTAGGAAAGCCCGACGACGTCGATCGCCACGAGCGCCTCGCGGAAGGGCTCGGGTAGCTCGGCGATCCTCGCGTAGAGCTCCGTGGCGTTGAGCGCCGCCTCCGGCGCGGGAGCCGAGCGATCCTCGACGCGGTCCAGCTCATCGGGGAGGGGATCAGCCCGGGGGCGGCGAGCGGCCGCGCGCAGGCGGGAGAAGTGCGTGTTTCGCAGTACGCGCAGCAGATAACCGAGATCGTCGTCGGAGCGGAGCATGCGCGGCTTCTGGAGGATCCGCGTGTACGTGTCCTGGACGAGGTCCTCGGCATCCTCGCGGCTCCCGCACAGGGCCCAGGCGGCGCGGTAAAGGCGGTCGAGATGGTCGCCCAGGTGGTTGGGGTCGAGGCGGCGCGCCGGGGCGCCGGTGGTGGCGGCGGGAGCGGCGGTGGCGGGCAGCGCGTGTTCGGCAGCGATCGTCATGGGTAAGCGTTCCTCTTGGATAGACGCCGCGTTTCCGCCAGCCCTTCCCGCTTCGCTCAGAGATCGTTCTTTGGCGCTGAAGCTGCCGAATGCGTAGCTTCAGCGCCAACGGCCGCGGGCTACGCCGCGGGCAGGCTGAAACGGACGCTGGTGCCCACCACCGCGTCGGCGAGCCAGATCCGTCCGCCGTGCGCCTCGACGATCGCGCGCGACACCGCGAGTCCCAGGCCCGCGCCCGGACTCGTGCGCGCGGCGTCGGCTCCGCCCCGGTAGAACGCGGTGAACACTCGTTCGCGCTCCTCGGGGGCGATCCCGTCGCCCGTGTCGGCCACCTCGAACTCGATCCAGGCCGCCATCGGCTCGGCCCGGACGACGATGCTCCCGTCGGCTGGCGTGTGGCGAATCGCGTTCTGGATCAGGTTGAAGAGCACGCGCTGGAGCTTCTCGGGATTCGCTCGGGCCGGGCACAGCGTCTCGGGGACCTCGGCGAGCACGGCGACGCCCTTGGCCTCGGCCTGGACGCGCATCGCCTCGACCGTCTCGGAGACGAGCTCCCGCAGGGGGACCTGCTCGATCGACCAGCTGATGTCGCCCGCCTCGAGCCGCGAGAGCTCGAACAGGTCGTCGATCAGAACGCTCAGCGCATCGATGTGGATGCCCATCCGGCGCAGGTAGCCGCGACGGGTCTCGGCGTCCTCCACGATGTCGTCGCCGATCGCGTCGGCGAGCAGGCGCAGCGA
>DATBYI010000394.1:0-4216 GCA_036513815.1 Solirubrobacteraceae bacterium | reverse complement strand
GAGGCGCTCGCCGCCGAGGGGCGATCGGTGCGGGCGCTGTCGCGACATCCCCGCCCGGCGCTGGCGGGCGGGTCGGTCGAGACGGTGCGCGGCGACGTGCTCAGGGACGAAGGACTCGACGCGGCGCTGCGCGGCTGCGACGCGGCGTATTACCTGGTCCACTCGATGGAGGCCGGCGCGGCGAGCTTCGAAGCGCGCGATCGCCAGGCCGCGAACAACTTCGTCGCCGCATGCCGGCGCACCGGCGTCGATCGAGTCGTCTACCTCGGCGGCATCAAGCCAAGCGGTCGTTCCTCACCCCACATGCGCTCGCGGCTCGAGGTGGAGCGGATCCTGATGGACAACCTGCCCCGCGCCACCGGCCTGCGCGCCTCGATCGTGATCGGCGCCGGGAGCCCGTCATTTCGGCTGATGGTGCGCCTGGTCGAGCGCATCCCGGTTCTGCCTCTGCCGCCCTGGCGAGACCGTCGCACACAGCCGATCGCCGAGCGCGACGTGATCGCCTGTCTCGTGCGAACTCCATTGTCCGAGCGCACAGCCGGCCGGTCGATCGACCTGGTCGGACCCGAGGTTCTGACTTACGGGGACATGTTGCGGGGCATCGTCTCCGAGCTGGGCGTGGATCGACCCGAGGTCGATCTGCCGATCTTCACCGCGCCCGCGTTCGCCGCGGTCGCCTCGGCCATCGCCCGCTCCGACGTCGAACTCGTCCGGGCCCTGATGGGGAGTCTGAACGAGGACATCCTTCCCCGCTCGCCCGATGCCGCCCGCGAGCTGGCCGACCTGTATGGCGTCTCCCCGCTCCCCTTCAGGCGGGCGGTGCGCCGGGCGCTCGCCGACTGGGAAGGGGAGGAGCCGCTAGCGGCGCGCTGACCCGGGCGCGTCACCGCGGTGGGCGCCGAGCCGTCTCGTGCGTTATCGCAGGTGCTACGGAGCTTCGGCGCCGGACCCCTCCAGGTCGGGCTCGAGCGTGAACACCTCCATGGCCACGTCGCGCGCGGTGTCTATGCCACTGATGAACGCCACCGTGCGACGTCCGAGCGCCTGCTCGACGACTCCTCGGAACTGATCCTCCAGCGCGTACTGGAAGAACAGCCGTGCCTCGCGTAGGCGCTGGTGCTCGCCCATCGCCACCAGGTTGCGCTCTCCCACGGTCAGGCTGTTCTCCAGGATGACCACCAGCGTGTCGTGCCCCGCGAACTGCGCGCGGGCCTTCGTCGGGCCCCGTCCGAAGGCTTCCTTGTATAGCCGCACCATCGCGTTGGAGATCTCGAGCATCGGGCTGCGATCGCCGAGCGCCGAGTCCTCGCGGCGGTCATGTTCAACGGTCTCTGTGATTTCTTCGTTCATCCCCAATCTGGTCTCCTGCTTGTCCGAACCGGCCCGGCCTAAATTAAACCGCGCCGGAGAGCGTGCAGAGCGAGCGCCGGCGCACGGCGGCAACCTCCACGCGGCGCCTGCCGCCACACCCGCCGCCGGTACCATCCGCCCCGCGGGGCGGTTAGCTCAGCTGGTAGAGCGCCTGCCTTACAAGCAGGAGGTCACTGGTTCGAGCCCAGTACCGCCCACTGCTAGATTTTCCTGCTCACAGGCCTATTACAGCCACCCGATGCGAGTTCAGGAGCGGTGACGGCGCCCAGTAGCCATCAGAATTCGCCATCAAACGAGCGGAAGAGATCGAGCAGGGAACCGAGTGCCGGCCGAACTCGAGTTTGCAAGCAGGAGGTCACGGGTTCGAATCCCGTTGGCTCCATGCGGGAGGTTGCGGTGGTCGCCGGTGGCGTGCTCCGGATCTCGTCGGCGCCCGAGACCGCATTGACCTACTCGATACGACCTTGCTCGACGTCGTGTCCGTTCCCGGCGTGATCGACCTCCTTGCCGCCAAGGCCGCCGCCGGATGTCCGATCCGGATCCTGATCGCCAACCCGCGTGGCGAATGGATACTCCGACTCGATCAGACCACGACCCCCGTGGGAACCCTCCCGTCCGACGAGTTGGCCGCCGACATCGAAGAGTCTCGCGAGCACCTCACTTCACTACTCGGCAACCGGGGAGTGGAAATCCGCGAATACCTCGAAGCCGATCCCAACTCGATCCTTCGCTTCGACGATCAGCTCCTCTTCTCGCCCAACCTCTGGCTGACCGACCGTCCCAGCGCGCCCCGGCTCCACGTCACCCGTCGCCAACCCGGCGGGTAGTTCGACCGCCTCACCGACCACTTCGACGCCATCTGGACCCACCTCGGCGAGCCCGTCGACACCAGCTGGCAAGAACAGTCCGACGAGAAGGATCCCGGCGAGAACGAACCGGCGGGGAGGACCGTCGCCGACGACGCGACCCAGTCGCTGCTAACCCCAGACGAGCGCGAGCGGATCACCACAACCGTCGGACGCCGGGAGGTGAGCGCAGAGACGATCGCCGACACCCTCAAGCACGCGCTATTCGTCCCCGGCCTCGCCGGTGTCCAATCCGCAGACCCCAACGAAGGGCCAGCCATCGCGATCATGATCGAGGAGCAGCGCGACCCCGCGATCGCCAGCCTGTTCCAGCGTCGCGCAAGCCAACAAGACCAAGACTTCCTCGCCGACTGGAAGATCGCCACCACCACCCGCGCGCGCGTCCTGCTCGCACCCGACGCGACCGACGCGCTCGTCGCCTACACGATCGACATCACCAGGCCCATCGCGCTGACCCGCACCTACCTGATCCTGGCCAGCAAGAACGAGCGAGCCCTCGAGTGGCTGGCAAAGCCCGGCACGAGCGTCTGGCTGATCCCGCACCCGGTCGCCATCCCCGAATGGGCCAAAGAAGGCGCCGGAACCCGGCGGGACATGTACGACCGAATGCTCCCCCTCGGCGAAGTCCTCGAACCAGCCTCGCCATCGAGGCCGCCCTCACGCGACTCCGCCACCGCAACTGCAACTCGGGTCTCACTGTCTCGGCCGATAGCCAACCCTGTCATCCAGCCGGCGTGGTCATACCCACGAGCAAACACTCAGCTCGAGACGGCCGGCGAATTTGGCGCCACGCCCGGGTCCGACCGCCCAGCTGCTCGGTTGCGGCTTCGAGTGTGCAAAGCGCCTGCTAATAGGCAGGGCGGGCTGGTCCTAGTTCGCCCAGCGATTCGTGGGCGCGGGCGAGTTTGACAGCGCGAGGCCCGAGGCCGGATCTATCTAGAGCGCACGGCGCAGTCAATCGATCGCAGCTCGGGGGCGCTCGCGCGCCAGCTCCACTAGGCCCATGACGAAGGCCTCGGCGTCGAGAGGGTCCGCGGCCACCGCGTCGCGGGCGATCTGCACGGCAACTTCGAGGTCGCCTCGGTCACCTGCGCGTAGACCACCGGATGGGGTCGCGCGTCGCGGTAGCGGTGCCGTGCTTCTCCGGGCTGTCCGGAGATCCGGTCGGCGGCGTCGAGTATGAGTCGACCGCCGGGCCATAGCGCGCGCTCCAGCGATTGCAGGACACGTCGTTCGAAGTAGATCCGGACGTTCCTGCAGAGGATCAGGTCAAGCGGCGGCGAGCCGGGCGGCCGGAAGCCAGCGAACCTGCGCGGAAGCTTTCTCGCTCGGAATCCCGGGTGCCGCAGCGCGACTGCCGCGAAGGCAGGGAAGGTGGCTTGGTTACTCGCTCGCGGGCGCCCCTCGGTCGATCACGTCGACCGCCCCGAAGCTCTTGAGAGGGCGGTCGACGAAGAACACCTCGAGCGTGATGTCGGGCTCTACATGCGCCTGGCTGAGAAACGCCAACACCTCACGATCAGCGAGTGCTCCCACGGTGTATTACCCATCGGGCCTACTAACCTGGGAGCCACCGTTCAAACCGGGGGCGGAGCTAATTGACGACAGCTTTTCGTAGATGTTCTCATGACGCTCGTTTGCCCGTATCACGAGCGGTCGCTCGCCTCGGAGATCCTGGGACACACACATTTCACGCATCCTCACTACTGGGCGACCGAGGGGGTCGCAGAGCCCGCACTACACCGATCCAAGGCCAATCGCCTAACGTGAGACAAAGGGGTTCTCGTGAGTCAATCCTCCTCAAAGGATCGGACCTCCAAGAATCCGGGGCGGTGCATTTGGGTTTTGTGACTGGCGCCTGTGTTAACGAGCAAAGTAGCTAGATCCCCCAAACCGAGGATTGTATTGTGCGAGCAATGGGCGGATGATATGTCAACTAACCATCTGGGAGTTTTGGGTTGACGCCGCTCGTAATCAAG
>DATBYI010000393.1:0-15059 GCA_036513815.1 Solirubrobacteraceae bacterium | reverse complement strand
TTCCATTTTCTCAGCTGGGGTCATCCAGTCGAGTGTCTTGCGGGGGCGACCGTTGAGTCGGGCGGCGATTTCGTCGAGAGCGATCTGGCTGCGAGCAGCCAGATCGCTGCCCTTCGGGAGGTATTGGCGCAGCAGCCCGTTGGTGTTCTCGTTCGATCCGCGTTGCCACGGGGAGTGCGGGTCGCAGAAGTACACCTGGATGCCTGTCTGTGCGCTGAAGCGTTTGTGCGCGGAGAGCTCGCGGCCTTGGTCCCAGGTCAGCGACTTCGCCAGGTGCGCGGGGAGCGTTCCGATCCGCTCGATGATCGCGTCGATCACTCGCTCGGTGCGGTGCCCGTGCTCCAAGCGCGCGAGTAGCACGAACCGGGTGTGGCGCTCGACCAGCGTCGCGATCGCGGACTGGTTATTGGCGCCCATCAACAGATCGCCCTCCCAATGCCCCGGCACGGCGCGATCCTCAACCTCGGCGGGTCGCTCAGAGATCGAGATCATGTCGAGCATCCGTCCCCGCCGCTCGCCGGCGGAGCGCTGTCTGCGCCTGGTCCGCCCGGAGCGCAGATCGCCCTTCAGCTGGCGGCGCAGCTCCCCGCGGGCCTGCACGAACAGCGACTGGTAGATCGTCTCCGGGCTGATCCGCATCTCCATATCGTCAGGATGCTCGACCCGTAGGCGCGCCGCGATCTGCTCCGGCGACCAACCCGCCATCAGACCCGCCCCAACCGCCGCTAACAACCGCGGGGATCGCTCGAGCTTGCGCACCTTCGGCCGACGAGCGTCCCGGTCGGCCCGCCGCTCAGCCCTCAACGCCCGATACTCACACCGCCGCCGGCAAGACCGCCTGATCTCCCGCCCGATCGTTGACCTGGCCCGCCCCAACACGCTCGCGATCCGCGCATCGGACTCCCCCGCCGCGACCCCAACCATGATCCGCTCGCGCTCCTCAAACGACAACCGATGCGGCGAATGAGAAACCCGCCGACGCACCAACAACCCCTGCTCACGGATCCGCTCCGCCGTACGCAACGAGATACCCACCTCACCCGCGACCACCCGAGCCCGCTCACCCGCCAACAACCTCGCCGCGACCACCCGACGCTCAACCGGACCCAACCGAAACTCACGACCACCCCGAACACCCACCAAACCCTCCAATCGACGCGAACACCCATCCTGTTGCGCCCACCGGATGAATCCACCCACCTCTACAGTCGATCACACGCCACACCCCCGTTTGGACGGGGGTCAGTGGCGTGTCATCCACACAATCGCGGCACGACAACGGGTCTCCCGGGGCGGGCGGACGGGCGCGCCGCGGACGCGCCGGGCGCCGTGCATAAGCTGCCACTCCGCGCGCCGGCGCCGCACCGTGGCATGACATGCACCCATGGTGGGTGCGTCCCGTCAGACAGCGGCGATCAGACCAGCGCGGACTCGCGCACGAGCACGTCCCAGCCGCGGCGCACGTCGTTCTCGGTCGTGCTCATCTGCCCGATGGCCAGCCGCAACACATAGCGGCCGTTCAGGACGCACTGCGAGATGAACATCTCGCCGCTCGCGTTCACGCGCTCGAGTAGCGCTCGGTTGCGCTCGTCCTCGCCCTCCAGGCGGAAGCACACGGTCGAGAAGTGGCGCGGCGCGCACACCTCCCAGCCTTCGGTCTCGCCTACCCAGCCCTCGAACTGGGTGGCGAGTTCGACGCCGCTGCGGATGTGGCGCTGCAGCCCGCTCCGGCCGTGGCAGCGGAGCACGGCCCACAGCTTGAGCGCGCGGAAGCGCCGGCCGAGGGCCGGGCCGTACTCGCTCAGGCTCCAGGCGTCCTCGGCGTTCGGCGTGCGCAGGAACTCGGGCACAACGCTGAAGGCGCGACGGAGATCCTCGGGCCGGCGCGACCACAGCAGCGAGCAGTCCATCGGCGTGAGCATCCACTTGTGGGCGTTGACGACGACCGAGTCGGCGCGCTCGACCCCCTCGAAGGCCCAGCGGAACTCGGGGCAGACCATCGCCGCGCCGGCGTAAGCCGCGTCGACGTGCAGCCACGTTCCGCTCGCCTCGCATAGATCGGCAATCTCGCCCACCGCATCCACCGATGTGGTCGCGGTCGTGCCGACGGTAGCCACAACGATGGCGGCATCGGACAGATCTCCCACCGCATCGGCCCGCATCCGGAACTCCGAATCGACCGGCACCTTGCGCAGTCGCATGCCGAGCATCCGGGCCGCCTTGTCGGCCGCCGAGTGCGCCTGCTCGGAGCAGACGATCAGATCGCGGCCCGTCGCCTCGCGCGCCGCGATGCACGCGGCGAAGGTCGACGTCGACGCGGTGTCCTCGATGTGGCCATGCCAGCCGGCGGGCAGGCCTAGCAGATCGGCCACCCAATCCATCACGACGCCCTCTAGCTCAGTCGCCGCGGGCGCCGTCCGCCACAGGAAGGCCACCGAGTTGAGCGTCGCGGCGAGCAGCTCGGCCAGGATCCCCGGCTCGGACGCGCTGGTGGCGAAGTACGCGAAGAAGCGCGGGTGCTGCCAGTGGGTGACGCCGGGCAGGATGATCTCGTCGAGGTCGCGGAGTAGCTCGGCGAACGGCTCGGGTTCATCCGGCGCCGTGCGCGGGAGCCGCGCCCGGATGTCGCCGGGCGACACCTGGGCCAGCACCGGCAGCTCGCCGACTCGCTCGAGATAGTCCGCGGCCCAGTCGAGCGCGGCCTGACCGTCGGTGCGGAAGTCGCTCACGCGATCGACGCCGTGAACTCGTAGTGCACGCCGGTGAGCTGTTCCGAGACCTCCCACAGCCGGCGCCAGTCGTCCTCTTCGTAGGCCTTGCTCGCCGCGGTGACCACGATCGGATAGCCACGTTGTTGGGCGCGGCCACCCGGACCGACGAACGTCCCCCCGGGCAGGTCCGCGACGGTCGCCGCGTACAACGTCGGCAGCGCGCCCATGTCGGCGCTCTGGGCGAGCACGCGGTTACCGACCCATCCGATCGCCTTCTCGTAGAAGCGGTCGGACGCGGCGAACTGGAGGTTGGTGCTCGCGTACCCAGGGTGCGCCGCCAGGCTGAGCAGCGAGCTGCCGCCCTCGATGGCGCGCCGCTGGAGCTCGAAGCAGAACATCAGGTTGGCCAGCTTCGACTGGCCGTAGGCGCCCCAGCGGTCGTACTTACGCTCGCCCTGTAAGTCGTCGAAGCGCATCGTCCCCCGGCGGTGGAGGTGGCTCGAGACCGTCACCACGCGCGGCGCCGGCGCCTTCAGCAGCGCCGGCAACATCAGCCCCGTGAGCGCGAAGTGACCGAGGTGGTTGGTGGCGAACTGGCTCTCGAACCCGTCTTTGGTCAACCGGCGCGGCGCGGCCATGATGCCGGCGTTGTTGATCAGGAGATCGATCCGCTCGTGGGCGGCGGCCTGAGCGGCGAACGATCGCACCGAGGCGAGATCGGCCAGATCGAGCGGCGCGACCTCGAGCGCGGCGTTCGGAATGCTCGCCCGAATGCTCGCCGCCGCCCGCTCGCCCTTGGCCTCGTCCCGGCAGGCCATCACCACGGTGGCGCCGGCGCGCGCCAGATCACGCGCGGTCGCTAACCCAAGTCCGCTGTTCGCGCCGGTGACGATCGCGACCCGCCCGCTCTGGTCAGGGATGTCGGCCGCCGTCCACCTATCCGCCATCGAGCACCTCGAACTTGATTCCCGCCCGCTCGAGCCGGCCGAGCAGGGCATCGCCCATCGCGACCGCCGGCGTCACCTGGCCGGCCGTCTCGGGCAGATGGTCGAAGGCGAGCGACAGCGCCGACTCGGCGAGCATCTTCGAGGTCTCCCCGTAGCCGGGATCGCCGCCCGAGACCTGCGTCCGCACGAGGAGCCCATCCGCCCGGGCCTGGAAGCGCACCCGGAACCACGACTTCGCGCGCTCTTCGGGTGATGGGCCCTCCCCCGAGCTCTTCAACTTGAGCAGTGCGTTCCGGGTCGGCGGGAGCTGGGCCAGCGCGGCCACGCCGGCGGCGCCGCCGGCCAGGCCGATCAGCGCCGGCAGCCGCTTGACCACGAGGTAGTGGGCGTAGCTGAAGTCCGGGCCGTAGCGGTCGAGCGCCCGCGCGGAGCGGAGCACGGTCTGGGGATCGATGGTCGGCACCGGGACGGCCCAGCCGCCACCGAACTCGTCGTGGCGCGGCGTCCCCCGCGCTCCGCGAACGCGCCGAGCCTCCGGCCGTCGCTCTCTCCGCCGACGCTCGCGCGCCACCGAGACGCCCTGGCGCAGCCGCCCGAGAATCTCGATCGTCGACTGGTACGTGCCGCCGGAGAAGGTCCCGCCGACGCGGACGAAGCCTTCCAGCGCAATCGGCGCTTCCCGAGGAAGCTGGCCCACCGTGAACAGCGCCCCTAGGTCATAGGGGATCGAGTCGAACCCACACGAGTGGACGAGCCGCGCCCCCGAGCGCGTGGCCTGCTCGTGGTAGCCCAGCCACATCCGATCGACGAACTCCGGCTCTCCGGTCAGATCGACGTAGTCGGTCCCGGCCGCCGCGCACGCCGCCACCAGCGGCTCGCCGTACCGGATGTAGGGCCCGACCGTCGTGATGACGACCTTCGTCGCCTCCGCCACGGCGCGCAGCGACTCCGCGTCGGTCACGTCCGCGCGGAGCAGCGGGAGGTCCGCCGAGTTGGCACCGAGTCGCGAGCGGAGCGCCTCGAGCTTTTCCATGTTCCGCCCGGCGAGCGCCCAGCGCGTCCCCGACGGGGCATGCGCGGCCAGATACTCCGCGGTCAGCGCGCCGGTGAACCCGGTGGCGCCGAAGACCACGATGTCGTACGGGCCCGACGCCATCTACGACTCAGACGAGGCGGATTCGACCTCGCGGGCGAGCTTCACCGCCTGGTCGGGGTCGACCCCGGCCATGGCGACAAGCCAGCACGCGACCGGCGCGGCCACCCGCTCCGAGGAGTGGGCCGCCTCGGCGGCGACGTCCAATAGCGTCTTAAATTCCTCCGTAGTCGGCGGCTCCGTGCCGAGCTTCTTGGCGTATGCAGCCAGCCATTCGCGCGCGTTCATCGCCGCAGTGTATGTTGCCCCGGCCGTGGGGGCTCGGGGTGAATACGCCACGCTTCTCTCACCGACGTCGATCGGGCCGGTGGCGCTGCCCAACCGCGTCGTCTCGACCTCACACCAGACCGGTCTGGTCCACGAGCACCTTCCCACCGATGACCTGATCGCCTATCACCAGGCGCGGGCCCGCGGCGGCGTCGGCGCGATCTTCATCGAGGCGACGGCGATCCACCCGACTGGACTCCTGACCGCCCACACGCTCGGCGGCTACCTGCCGGGGATCGTCCCGGGGTACCGCCGGCTGAGCGACGCCGTCCACGAGGAGGGGGCGCGCATGTTCGTGCAGCTCTTCCACGGCGGGCGCGAGCAGATCTCCTCGTCCCCCAAGGCGCCCGCCGTGGCGCCTTCCGCCGTCCCCAGCCTGCGCTTCAAATCCGAGCCGCGAGCGCTGAGCGTGAGCGAGATCGACGAGCTCGTCGAGGGCTACGCGGCCGCGGCCAGGTACGCCGAGGAGGGCGGGCTGGACGGCGTGGAGGTGTCGATGGCTCACGGCTATCTCCCGGCGCAGTTCTTCTCCGCGCTCTCGAACCACCGCGACGATGGATATGGCCTCAGCGCCCGAACGCGGTTCGCGGTCGAGGTCATGGCCGCGATCCGCGAGGCCACCGACGGCCGGATCGCCGCCGGCGTCCGGCTGGCGGCCGACGAGCTGGTCCCTGGGGGCCTCGGCCCCGACGACGCGGTCGCGGTCGCGGCGGAGCTGCACGGCGCCGGGCTGATCGACTTCGCGTCGCTGGCGCTCGGCCACTCGGCGTTCCCGGCGGCGTCGACCTGGATCGCTCCGCCCCCGCCCGCCGCGCTGGATGCGATCGCCGACCCGGCGGCCGCGGTCCGCCGGGGCATCCCGGACCTGCGCCTGATCGCGGCGACGCGCGTCCTCGACCTCGACCACGCCGACCGGATGATCGCCGAGGGCGTGTGTGACCTGGTGGGACTCACGCGTGCCACCATCGCCGATCCGGAGCTCATCGCCAAGACGGCGGCCGGTCGCGCCGACGCGGTGATCGAGTGCGTGGGCTGCAACCAGGCGTGTATCGGCCACTACCACGCCGGGGTTCCGATCGGTTGTGCCGTCAACCCGCGCACCGGCCGTGAACGCACGCTCCCGGCGACCCTCCCGGGCGGCGCGGGACGCCGGGTGCTCGTCATCGGCGCGGGACCGGCCGGTGCCGCCGCCGCCCTCGAAGCCGCCGCGTCCGGGGACGACGTCACGCTGGTGGAGCGCGAGCAAGCGCTCGGCGGGCAGCTGCGCTTGGCCGGTCTCGCGCCGGCGCACCGCGAGCTATGGGAGCGCTACCGGCGCTCGACGCTCGCTCGGCTCCACGCCGCCGGGGTTGCCATCGAGCTCGGGGCCGCCGCCGACGCCGGGATGGCGGCGGACTTCGACGCGGTCGTGCTCGCCGCCGGCGCGCGCCCGTACCGCCCGCCGCTCCCCGACGCAACGGCGTTCGGAGTCATCGACGCGTGGGACGCGATCCGCGCGCCCGCCGGCGTGACCGGGCCGGTGCTCGTCGCGGACTGGGGCGGCGGCTGGGACGGGTTGGACGCGGTCGAGCGGCTCGCCGGCGCAGGTCTCGAGGTGACGCTCGCGTGCGCCGCCCCCGTACCGGGCGAGACGCTTCACCAGTACCAGCGCAATCTGTACCTGGCGCGCCTGGACCAACTTGGCGTCGAGATCGTGCACCACACCGAGCTCGCCGTCGACGGCAGCGATCTGATCCTGCGCCACGTCTTCTCTGGACGGGGCGAACCCCTCCCCGAGACGACGGCGACTCTCGTCCTCGCCCAGGGGCGCACGCCCGCCGACGAGCTGTGGCGGGAGCTCGAACCGCACCCCGGAGCGGTCCGCGCCGGCGACGTGGCCGGACCGCGCACACTCGAGGAGGCGGTCCTCGAGGGAACGCTGGCGATCCAGGCGCTCCCGGTCGGGCTGAGTGCCTGACGCGCTGGTCATCGGCGGTGGCGTCGCCGGCCTGATCGCCGCGCGGGAGCTAGCGGGCGCCGGGCTCGAGGTCACCGTGCTCGAGGCGCGGGACCGCCTCGGCGGCCGGCTGTTGCGCCGGCCGTTCGCCGCCACCGGCACTCCGATCGAGTTCGGCGGCGCGTGGTTCTCGACCGCCGACATGGAGCCGCTGGCCCGCGAAATCGAGCGCTACGGCCTCGAGGTGACTCCGGATGCGCCCGCCACGATCCATCGCTGGTTCACCGCGGGAACATTGCGCGAGGGCGCACCCGTCCCGCTCGGGGAGGGCCGCGGCTTCGAGCGCGCGCTCTACGAGCTGGGCACCGCGACCCGGCGAGTGAAGCCGGGGCTCCCACTCGCATCGCTGGACGACCTCGACGTCAGCGCCGGCGACTGGCTGGCGGCGCTCGGTCTGCCGCGCGCCACCCACGAGTTCCTGCTCGCTTGGGCGGCGATGTACGGCGGATGCGATCCGGACGAGGTCGCGTTCCTGTCGCTGGCCAGCGACATCGCCGCGTTCGGCAACAGCGCGTACGCCATGTTCGACGGCATCTCCGACCACCTGACGAACGGCACGAGCGAGCTCGTGGAGCGCCTCGCCGACGACGCGGGCGCCGAGATCCGACTGGCCACGCCGATCGCCCGCGTGGACCAGGCCGACGGGTCGGTTTCGGCCACGGCGCACGACGGCTCGAGCTTTGAAGCCGGGATCGCGGTGCTCGCGCTGCCGATCAACGCACTCAGCACTGTCGCGCTGGACCCGCCTCCCGACCCCCGGATCGCACAGGCCGCGCACGACGGCCAGCCGTGTCACTCGATCAAGCTCTGGATGCTGGCCGAGAACGTCCCCGCCGGGCTGCTCGCCGCCGGCTGGGGCCCGCCGCTGCAGTGGCTGGGAACCGCGGATGAGCTCGACGGAGCCCAGCTGCTCGCCGGCTTCGCTCACGACCGGAGCGCGATCGACCCCGACGACGTCGCCAGCGTCCAGGCCGCGATCGAGTGCTACGCCCCCGGCGCGCGAGTGCTCGCGGTCGACTGGCACGACTGGAGCGCCGACCCGTGGTCACGAGGGGCGTGGGGCATGTGGCGACCGGGCTGGGTCCGCGACGGCACCGTGAGCTCGCTCGGTACCCGCCACGGACGGATCGCCTACGCGAGCTCGGACTACGCGCCCGAATGGCCCGGCTGGATCGCGGGCGCCGTCAGCGCCGGGCATCATGCCGCGAGAATGTTGAGCCACATATGAGTCGCGTCGTCCTCCTTGATCCGGGTGGCGGCCTCGAGCCGGTCCGCGAGGCGCTGCGCGAATGCGACGGCGTGTCCGTCGAGCGCGGCGAGAGCATGCCCCGCGGAGCCGGAGTGGTCGGCGTGCTCGTCCCGCCCGAGATTCCGGTCGACGCCGCGGTCGTCGCAGCGCTGCCCGATCTGCGCATCGTCGCCGCCACCGCCACCGGCTACGACCACTTCGACCTGGAGGCGATCTCCGCCGCCGGGGCGTGGGCCACGTACTGCCCCGGTTACTGCACCGAGGAGGTTGCCGAGCACGCGATCGCGTTCGCACTCGATCTCCTGCGCGGGGTGACGCTGCTCGACGGCGCCGTGCGGGCGGGCGGCTGGGACCTCGACCCGGCGCCGCCACGGCGGGTGAGCGGAACGGCGCTCGGAATCATCGGCCTGGGCCGAATCGGCCGCGCCGTGGCGTGGCGCGCGCGGGCGCTCGGGATGCGCGTGCTCGGCTTCGATCCGGCGATCCCGGCCAACGGCGGGGACGGCGGGGACGGCGGGGACGGCGCGAGCGGCGCGAGCGGCGCGGGTGGCGCGGGTGGCGCGGGTGGCGCGAGCGGCCTCGAGGGTGTCGAGCTCGTCTCGCTTCCCGCGCTGCTCGCCCAATCCGAGGTCGTCACGTTGCACGCCCTGCTCGTCCCCGGCGCGCCGCCCATCCTCGGCGCGAGCGAGGTCGCGATGATGCGCCCGGGGGCCTACCTGATCAACTGCGCCCGCGCCGCCCTCGTCGACGGCGACGCCCTCGGCGCGGCGCTGCGCCACGGGCGCCTCGCCGGATGCGCCCTCGACGTCCTGTCGCACGAACCACCCGCGGGGAACGAGCCCGAATTCGACTGGCCGCGCACGGTGATCAACCCGCACGCGGCGTGGTACTCACCGGCGGCCGCGAACGAGCCCTACCGCCGCGCGGGCGAGGCGGTGGCGGCGGTTCTCAACGGCCGCGAGCCGGCCGACGCCCTCGCCCGGCCACGTTAGTCCTCAGCGAGCGCCTCGGCGAACGACTCCCACACCATCCGGTGGAAGCGCGCGATCGCGCTCTCGCTCGCCGGCATCAGGCGACCGTGCGGAACCATCTGGGAACGGAGTCCGGGCTGCTGGAGCAGCACCGCCTCGGTGTCCTCGATGATCGTCTGGTTCCACATCTCGACCCATTCCTCCGCCTGCTCGGTGCTGACCTCGGGATGGACGAACATGTCGGCGACGAAGCGGCACGTCTCGGGCCCGGTCGGGATGATCACTCCGGGGAAGGCAACCCAGTCGTCCTGCACGAGCGTCGTGAACGGCCACACGAAGATGTAGCGGAACTGGCGGTCGCCCTCTCGTGCTGGGTGCGCGTACGTCTTGGCTCGCGGGTTGTAGGCCGTGAACTGCCCGAGGATCCGGTTGCCGTCGACGTACTCGTAGACATCGGCGTGGTCGTCGAACGCGTCGCTGAAGCTGTCCTTGTGAATCGTCGGGCAGTGGTAGCACTCGCTCGCGTTCTCGACCCACACCTTCCAGTTGGCGGGGATCTCGTACGTGAACCGGTCGTGGTAGCGGTAGTCGTGAAAATCGAGGGCTCGCTCCTCGGCCAGCGAGAAGAACTCGGGATACGCCTCGCGTAGTGGCGGAGCGTCTGGATCAGGATTGACGAACACGAGCCCGTTCCACGTCTCGACTGCCGCGGGCATCAGCGAGAACTCCTCCCGGTTGAAGCACCGCTCGCGCTCGCTGCGCGGCGCCGCGCGCAGACTGCCGTCGAGGTTGTAGGTCCACGCGTGGTAGGCGCACTGCAACGTGGAGCGGTTTCCGTCCTCGACCGCGACCGGGAACGCGCGATGACGGCAGACGTTGATGAACGCGTGCACTTCGTCGTCCTTGTCCCGGGTGACGAGGATCGGCACGTGGGCGGCGTGGCAGACGATGTGGTCGCCCGCACGGGCCAGCTTGTCGAGCGGTCCGGCGTAGACCCAGGAGCGGGTGAAGATGCGGTCGAGCTCGAAGGCGTAGATGGCGGGGTCCGAGTACCACCGCGCCGGGAACGTCATGTCCCGCGACAGCGCGTCCTCCACCGCGTCGGCGTCGATCCCGAGGTCGTAGAGCGTCTTGGTCGCCATCTATCCTCGCTTTCCTCACCCGTTGAGCCGTTGAGCCACGCAATCCGCAAGCTCAACGGACGAATTTTGCGCGATCATACATCAGACATGACCCCCCGCCAGCTCGATCAGCTGGATCGAGCCATCATCTCCCATCTCCAGGAGGACGGCCGGCGGCCGTACCGCGCGATCGCACGCTCACTCGGCGTCGCCGAGGCAACCGTGCGCTTCCGCGCCACGCGCCTCCAGGACGAGGGGTTTCTCCGGATTCTCGCCCTCGCCGACCCGTTCGCGCTGGGCTACGCCGTCCAGGCCGCGGTCCTCGTCCGAACGACGCCGACCGCCCACGCGCACGTCGCCGAGACGCTCAGCGAGTGGCCCGAGGTCATGTACGTCTCGTCGTGTGCCGGCTCGGCCGATCTGTACATGCACATCATCTGCCGTGACCACGACGATCTGTGGCGGCTGCTCTCCGAGCGCCTGGGTGCCGTCGAGGGCGTCCTTGGCACCGAGACGTTCATGGAGCTCCGCGTGCATAAAGCGCGCTACGTCTATCCCGGGCTGACCGACACGCTCATCAACGGCGATTCCTGACCCGCCCGGACCGCGATCCCTGACCCACCCGGACCCCGATTCCTGACCGGTCCGGACCGCTCGTCCCGCCGGGGTTGACAAGCGGCCTGCGGACCGAATAGAAACCGTCATTCAAAATCGTCATTCAAAGACGCCCCGATGAGAGACGAATACGACAGCCCTGCCCGGATCGAGGACGTGCCCTCGCGCCGCCCGCTGGCCAAGGTGCGCCAGCCGCAGATCCTCGCCGCCGCGGTCGAACTGCTGCGCGAGCGCGGTCTGTGGAGCGTACGCGTGGCGGATGTGGCCGAGCGCGCGGGCACGAGTGCGACCGGCGTCATCTACTACTTCGGGACCAAGCACGATCTGTTCCGGGCGGCGATCTCGGACGTCGATGCCGCGTTCTACGCCGCCGTGTGGCCCGAGCTCGATGGGCTCGAGACTGGCGTCGAGCGGCTCGGCTGGCTCGTCGCGCGCTCGAGCCGGAGCGAATGGGTGCTGTGGATGGACCTGTGGGTCTACGCCCGCCGGCATCCCGATCTGCTTCCCACCCATCGCGGATTCAGCGAGCGGTGGTGCGCCACGATCGCCGGAGTCGTGCGCCACGGCCAGGCGCGCGACGAATTCGATATCGACGTGGACGCCGACGCGGTCGCCGCGCGGCTCGCTGCACTGATGGACGGGCTGGCCATCCACATGGTCAACGAGGACCCCGGGCGTACGCCCGAGCACTACATCGAGATGTCGCTGAGTGCCGCGGCCGCCGAACTCGGCTGCGAGATCGACGCGCTGCGCGCCGCCGCGGCCGCGGTTCCTGAGCCGTGAGCGAGCGGGATCTGGAGCGGCTGTTCGCGCCGGGCTCGGTGGCGATCGTCGGAGCGTCGGCGGACCCGCGCAAGTGGGGCAACTGGCTGGCCAGCCGGGCGCTCCGCGGAGAGCACCGCCGCGCCGTGCACCTGATCAATCGTCGCGGCGGCGAGATCCTCGGCCGCCGCGCCCACCGCTCGCTGCGCGAGCTCGACGCGCCGGTCGACCTCGTGCTCGTCACGGTGCCGGAGACTCTGCTCGAGCCAACCATTGAGGACGCGCTGACCGCGGGCGCGAAGGCGATCGTCGTCATCAGCGCCGGCACGGAGGGCAGCGGGCGCGACCTCACGATCGGCGCCAAGGTGCGCGAGGCCGGTGCCGTGCTCGTCGGACCGAACTGCCTCGGGATCTTCGACGCCGAGTCAGAGCTCGAGCTCGCCTCCAACGACCTGCCGCCGGGGACGATCGCGATGATCTCCCAGAGCGGCAACCTCGCGCTCGAGATCAGCGTGCTGATGCGGGAGACCGGGCTTGGCTTCTCGCGCTTCGTCTCGCTGGGAAACCAGGCCGACCTCACGGCGGCCGAGCTGATCGACGCGACGGCTGACCACGAGCTGACCGCGGGCATTGCGCTGTACGTCGAGGACTTCCGCGACGGCCGGGCGTTCGTGCGCGCGGCGAGCCGCGCCCGGGCCGCCGGTAAGCCCGTCGTGTTGCTCACCGCATCCGGGCACGAGGCCGCCGCGCGCGCGATCCGTTCGCACACGGGCGCGCTGGCCAGCGATGACGCCGCCATCGAAGCCGCCTGCGCGGCGGCGGGAATCGAGCGGGTGAACTCGCCGCGGGAGCTCGTCGACGTGATGCAGGGGCTGATCCGCTCCCCCCCGAGCCGTGGTCGCCGGATCGGGATCATGGGCGACGGCGGCGGCCACGGCGGCATCGCCGCATCGCTCGCCGCCAAGGCCGGACTCGAGGTGCCGGAGCTCGGCTCCTCCACCGTGGCCGCTTTGAGCGCTCAGCTGCCGCCGACCGCGTCCTGCTCGAATCCGGTCGACCTGGCCGGCGGCGGCGAGGCGGACATCCGAAACTTCGAGCGCACCGCGCGCACGCTGCTCGAGTCAGGCGAGGTCGACGCGGTCCTTCTGACCGGCTACTTCGGCGGCTACGGCGAGTACGCCGACGTGTTCGCCGATCCGGAGATGGCGGCGGGTGCCGCCCTGGCCGAAGCGGCCGCGAGCGCCGGGCGGCCGCTGGTCGTGCACACGATGTACTCGAGCTCAGCCCCGGCCGACGCCCTGCGCCGCGGGGGAGTTCCGGTGTACCAAGCGGTCGAGCACGCGATCGACGCGATGGCCCGGCTGGCCCGAACGACCGAGAGCGATCTGCGCGAGGTTCCCCCGCTGCCCGCCCCGGCCGCCCCGATCAGCGACTCCAGTTACGACGCGGCGCGGTCGCTGCTGGCGCCAGGCGGAGTGCCGTTTGTGGGGCAGCGGACGGTGACCTCGCTCGAGACGGCGTTGACCGCCGCGGCCGCGATCGGCTACCCGATCGTGGTCAAGGCGCTCGGGGCGGTGCACAAGTCCGACGTCGGCGGGGTGAAGCTCGGGATCACCGACCCCGACGCCCTGGCGGCGGCTTACTCTGACATCGACGCGCGCCTGCACCCCGAGGCGTTCTCGGTCGAGGCCATGGCGCCACTCGCCGACGGCGTCGAGCTGCTGATCGGAGCGCGCTGGGACCCGCGGTTCGGACCCGTGGCGCTCGCCGGGCTCGGTGGCGTTTACGCCGAGGTGATGCGCGATGTGGCCGTGTCGTTGGCGCCCGTGGCCGACGCGCAGGCGGAGGCGATGCTCCGCTCACTCAAGGCCTTTCCCCTGCTCGACGGCGCGCGCGGCCGGCCGGCACTCGACGTCGCCGCCGCCGCCCAGGCACTCGCCGCTCTCTCCCGAGTAGCCGCCGCCCACCCCGAGATCTCAGAGCTCGAGGTCAACCCCTTGCTCGTACTCCCCAATGGGGCGCTCGGACTCGACGCCCGCATCGTCATGAAAGAACCGCTGACCGACTGACAGGAGACGCCCGTGGACTTCCGATACACCGACGAGCAACTCGAGCTGCGCGACCGCGCGTCCACGCTAGCGCGCGACATCATGGCCTACGAGGACGAGTGCGAGCAGCATCGCGGCCTTTCCGCGCAGTCGCTCTCTGAGATCCGCGAGCTCACGCTCAAGGCGTCGCTGAACGCGATCAACATGCCCCTCGAGTGGGGCGGCCAGGGACTGTCGATACTCGACCAGGTCGTAGTCCAGGAGCGCCTCGGGCAGATCACCAATGCGCTCTGGGACGCGGTGTGGCGCCCGGCCAACGCGCTGCGCCACTGCACCCCCGAGCAGCGCGAGCGCTACCTGCTGCCGGCGATCGCCGGCGACCGGCGCGACTGCTTCGCGGTGACCGAGGAGAAGGCCGGGTCTGACCCGTCGCTGATCGAGACGGTCGCCCACAGCGACGGCGCGAACTACAGGCTCACCGGCGAGAAGTGGTTCGTCACGGTCGGCGACGTCGCCGACTTCCTGATCGTCCAGGCGCTCGTCGGTCCCGAGCGCGCCCCCACCCTGTTCCTCGTCGACAAGGACCTCCCGGGCGTCTCGGTGAAGCGAACGCCCGCCTACATGCACACGTTCGTGTTCGAGCATCCGGAGTTCGTGTTCGAGGACGTGGTGCTCGGCCCAGAGCGAATCCTCGGCGATATCGGCGGCGGTTACGAGCTCACCCGCGACTGGTTCGTCGAGGAGCGGCTGATGATCGCCGCGCGCGCCACCGGCGCGGCCGAGCGCGCGCTGACGCTGGCGTCCGAGTGGGCGAACGAGCGGGTGCAGTCCGGCGGGGTGATCGCCTCCCACCAGCTGATCGGCGCGATGATCGCCGATAGCGCGTGCGACATCGCGCTGTGCCGCGCGCTCACCCACCAAGTGGCATGGGAGGCCGACAACGGGATGCCGCGCAAGCTGCTCCACGCCAAGGCGGCGATGGTCAAGCTGACCGCGTCGGAGGCGGCGGGGCGCGTGATCGACCGCGCCGTCCAGATCTTCGGCGGGCGCGGCTACATGCGCGAGAACCCGGTCGAGCGGCTCTACCGCGACATCCGCGTCGACCGCATCTGGGAGGGCACCTCCGAGATCCAGCGCCTGGTCGTCGCCCGCGGGCTCGAGAAGCGCGGCGTCGACGCCATGCTCTCGCTCTGACGCCACGGGCAGGAGTGCCCCGGAG